>JAIROU010000420.1 GCA_031257375.1 Bifidobacteriaceae bacterium | reverse complement strand
TCCGGGGCCGCCGCGGGCGGCCCGGCCGCCGGTTCGGCCGGGGCCGGCGCCGGTTCGGCCAGCACCGACGCGAACGATGGCTGCTCGGCGACGGCCGGCGGCGGGGCGTAGCCCACCACCGTGCCCGCCGGAGCCCCATCCGCCGCCTGGGCCGCCGGTGGGTGGGGCGGCGCCAACTGGGGCACCGACGGACCGGCCGTCATCCGCCCCAGTTGCGAAGTCAACTCCGTCAGCGCCGAGCGCAAAGCCTTGACCCCGCTCAGCATCCCGGCCAGCACAATCAGCCCAATCAGGGCCACCACCAGAAGGAGCGCGCCGATCTGTTCCAAATTGGGGAAGCTGGCGAAGTCGGTGAGCTGGTCAAGCCCCTCGGCGGCCAGAATGTTGGATGGTTGCATCAGATGCACATTCCTTCCACGCTGTGACGAAAACTGAGACGGTCGCTACAACCGCCCTCGACCCTATTGTCCACCATTGGACTCCACCGTCGTTACTCCCTAACCTTGCAGTCCGGAGGGGCCTGGCCCGCCGGCCAGTCGTCGCAGAAGTCGCCCGGTTTCGGCGGACCGCCATCCTCACTGCAGATCGCCGGCTGCTGATCCTCGGGCAGCAACTCGCAGGCGCAATCCTCCGGCTGCTCGTCCAACGGCGTGTCGGCGTCGCAGTAGAGCGGCAGGTTGTTCCCGGCCACGCCCTTGCATTTGCCCTGAACACATTCCTCAAAAGTGAAACGCTTCGTCCAGGCGCCGTTGACCTTTTCATTCAGGTCGCTGCAATAGAACCGCGCGGTGACCTTAGCGCCAGAACTGTTCACATAGGTATAGCTGTTGTAGCGATCAGTTCTGAACGTGATGTTCTCGCCATCGGTCCACCCGCCGTAGCCGGGCGAGACCTGGTCCCCGTAATCGCAGCCCTCGTATTCGGGCGCGGAGAACCAGACCCAGCGTTTTCGCGTCTCGTTGAAGAACCCCGGGCGCCCCCAGTTGCCCCCATGGTGGCCCAGCGCCCCGTTCTCCTGCCAGCCGCGGCCCCACATCTTGCCGTTCCGATCCCACCAGATCACGAAGCCCTGGCCGACTTGGAACTTGGTGACGTATCGGTCTACCACAATGACCGCGCCGTAATCCCTATAGGTTCCGCTGGACTGTCTCGCTATGTACTCCGAGGCGAACTCGAACACCTCCTTCCCCCGGCCACCGCCTTCGATATTGGTCGGGTAGCCCTCATAACTCCGCAGGGGCGTCCCCCAACCGTACAGCGTGCCGTCCTCCGCCAAGACTGTCACGGCCGTGAACGAGCAGGCCAACGACACTATCTTGGGCGTCGGCACAACGTTGAACTCGACATATCCGGGCGATCGGTAGCAGTTGTCCCTGACGGCTGTCTTTTGGGAGGAGGTTCCGGTGGTCCCGTCCGGACAGTACCGGCCGAGCGCCCCCCAATCGCTGCCGTGGCCGTCCAAGAGGCCATCATTGCGCCCCCAGGTCAGCACACGGCCGGTGGACAACAGGGCGGCGCCGAAGGCGATGCCGGAGTGGACCATCACCACGTACCCGTTGGGGTTGTCGGCCGAGCGGAACCAAGGCGCCAGGGCCACCGATTTGACGGCGATCTGCCCCTGGCCCTGCGGATAACCGGAGGTGTAACTGGTGATAGTCGGCCGACCGGAGTACTCCCGCTCGTGGTCGCCGATGGCCCGCTCGAAGGGCGAGCCCAGAACGCTCGACGGGTTGCCGCCAAAGTAGTAGACGTCGCCGTTCTCCAAGAGGATCCAGTAAGTCTGGTAGCCGCCCTCCAGTTGGATCGGCTTGTTGCCGGGGATGGTCGGGTCCGGCAGCCCCTGGACCTTCACGGCGCCCCAGACGTTGTCGCCATTGGTCAGCGAGCCGGCGATGTCGCCGATGCCGACGCCGCCGTAGTTCATCCCGCCCCAGGAGTAGACCAGGCCGCTCTGGGTGATGGCCGCCCCGGACATCTCGGTGCCGGACAGGATCTTGACCGGGTCGCCGTCGCCCAGCAGCGGTTTGCCGCAATTCGACACGATCTTGTTGCTGCTGCCCACCTTCTGCCAGCAGCGGTCGTCCCAGGACGCGCCGATGCGGATGCGCTTCGGCGGGTAGGAGGCGCCGGTGCCGCTGCGCGAGCCGGTGCCGTCGCGGTTGGAGTACGAGCCCCAGCCCCAGACGTGCCCGGCCGTGTCGACGGCGTTGTAGTTGTAGATGCCGCCGGTGGCCTCGACTATCGCCCCCTGGGGCAGCCCGCCGACCAGGGTTGGAGCGGCGTTGTCCGGGGTTGCGAAGGCGCCGCAGGTGGTCTTGTAGCCCAGCGCCCCGCACTTGCCCCAGCCCCAGAAGTAGATGTAGCCGTCTTCGATGGTCAGCCCGGCCTGCAGGTTGCGGCGGTCCTTGCGCTCCTCGCCTTCGACCAGAAACGAATTCTGCAGGACGGCCGGGGCGACAGCCGGTTGGGCGGCGGCCGGCGCGGCGGCCGGGGCGCTCGCCGCCTCGGCCCCAGAGTCCGGCGGCGCCATTGTCACCACCGCCGTGGTGGCCGCGACTGCTCCGGCGGCCAGAAATGTCCAAATCCTCTGCGCCCGCTTGGCCTGGCGGCCGTGGAGCTTGCTATCCGCCATCATTGCCTCCCTCTGTTGACGACGCGGGAATCTGATCTTGTGGAACTAAGGCGTAGGTGTAGCCGTGGATGACGAATTGACCGACGTCGCCTGGCTCGCCCAGGTACTCGTACATGCCGGGGCTCAAAGCGACGCTGGTGACCAGGAACATTCGGGCGTCCTCCGCCTGGAGAAGTCTGAGGAACGCCTTGGTCTGATCGAACTCGCCCTCGATCACAATGTTGAAGCTGTATTGGTAGAGCCCGGTGGGCGGTTGCGGCACCACCGGCGCTTGCTTGCCGCCCGGCCCGGCTGGCAACGGCTGGGCGACCGAGAGTTGGACTGGCGCGCTGCGGCTGATGGTGACCATTTTGGCCTGGGACTCGTCGATAAGACCTTTCAGGTACCTGGTGAAGTCTGACAGTTCCAAGCTGGTCGGGAACTGAGCCCGATTGGCCTCGAGTTGGAGCTTCTTTTCTTCCAACTGCTCGTTTTCGCTTGCCAAATGCTTGAGTTCGGCCCGCGCGTCATCGTTCTCCTTTTCAACGGACTCGGCCTTGGTGATGGCGCTTTGGCGCTCATCCAGGGCCGGCGCGTAGGCCAGGAAATAGGTGCCCACGGCCACGGCCAGCGCCACCAGCGCGGCCAGCGCCACCACAGCGGTCGAACGGGTATTGCCCCCCATCACTCGGCCGCCTCTTCGTCCCCAGCGGCCTGTTCGCCGCCCTGCTGGGCGGTGAACAGCCATTCCTTGAAATCGTCCGGCAGCGCGCCCTTGCCGGTCAGGCCGATCAGATTGATCTGGGTCGATGCGTTGAGGACGAATCCACCGTCCTCGCCGACCGCCAGGGACGATTGATCGGCCGACAGGGAATAGTAAGTCGTGTCCTCAAGGCCCGGTATCAGGTCGAAGCTGTCGAGCCAATCGCTGACCGCGTCGAGCGAGGGCGCAAAGACCGACAGGGTGACAGTGCCGATCCGGGGCGGGGCAAAGACGTTCTCCGAAGCCCCGATCACGTCGTTGGCAGACATGCCCTGCAGGCTGATGGACTGCAAGCGGACCCCCTCCGGCATGTAGCGGAACATTTCTTCGACCAACGCCGGCCAACGGATCTCGTAAGACATCGAGGCCATCAGCGCGCTCTTGGTCATCTCCAAGTCGCGGTTGACCTGAATGACCTCGGCGTACTGCTCCTTCTGTTTGACCAGGCGGGCCGCCTCGGCCTCGGCCGTGGCCAGGCGGTCCTCGGCCGCCCCTTTCCACAGGCTGATGCCGACATAGCCGCCGCCCAGCGCCAAGACCAGCAGCACCAACGCGACCGCGGCCTTGATCTGGAGCGAGCGGTTGGCCTGCCGCTTGGCGACATAGGACGGGATCAGGTCGACCGCCGGCAGGCGCGGCCGACCGGCCAGGGCGCTGGTGGCGCCGACCAGGCCGGGTTGAATGGGGGTCGCCTTGCTCACGCCGCCGCTCCCATCGCCAGCCCCACCGCCACCGGCAGGGACATGCGCTGCTCCGCGGTCATCGCCCGGGCGGACTTGCTAACCGCGAAGGCGGAATCCAAGACCGAGAAAGAGGCCGGCAGCCTAAGCGCCGTCGAAATGTACTGTCCCAGCCCGTTCAGCATGCCGCCGCGGCCGCTGATCACGACGTGTCCCACCGCTTGACCGGAGGTCTGGGCGTAAAACGAGAAAGTCCGCGCCACCTGCTCGACCAAAGCCTGGGACTTTTCCGCGATGACGACGAAGGCCCCCTGGGCCTGCTCGTTGCCTTCGCCTGGGTTCATCAGTGCCACTTCGACTTTCAGCTGTTCGGCGCGCAGTTCGGGGACGCCCAAGGTCCGCGCGATCTGATCTGTGATAAGTCTGCCACCAGTCGGCAGAATTCGCATTATCACGGGTTGGCCGCTTTGGGCCACAACTACTGTCGTCATATCCGCCCCGACATCGACTATGCCGACAATTCCCTGCCCGAATTGTCCCCGCGCCAACGCCCGCGTTAGGGCGAAAGCGGCCAGATCGACCCGCACCGGCCGCAGTCCCGCCCCCAGCACCGCGTCCACGTTGTGGCCGATCGTCTCGCGCGGCGCCGCCACCAGCAGCCCGCTGACTTGGCCGTCTGCCTCGGCCAGGGGGTAGAAGTCGAGTTGGCATTCGTCAACCGGCACCATGATCAGGTCTTGGACCGTGTAGGGCAGCGACAGGCGCAGCGCGTCGAGCGGCGCCGCGGGCAAGGTCGCCTCCCGCACCACCACCCGCTGGCCGCCCAGCCCGATCACCACGTCTTTGCTGGCCAGGCGGTGCGAACTCCACAGCCGCTTAATCGCCGCCGAGACGTCATCGGCGCGGACAACCTCACCGTCGCGGACGGCATCGGGCGGCAAATCGACCTCGGCGTAACGCTCGATGGCGGCCGAGCCCACGGGATCTCTTGGGTCCAAGGCCATTTCGACGGCCCGGAGCTGGGTGTCGCCTATGTCCAATCCGACCACTTGGGTCTTTGCCATCGCCTTGCCTTTCCTGGGCCGCCGCTTGATTCAAGTCGGCTGCGGCCCGATTCCTGGTCGAAAATCATCAAACCTGCATCAATTGACGATACAGGTCCCACAAAGGTGCGCCCAACGCACACCCCAACACCGCCCCGGCGCACATCCACGGCCCAAACGGAATGGCCGTCTTCCGGCCGCCCCGGGTCTTGATCATCACCCCGATTCCCCACAACGCGCCCAGCAAGAACGCGCCCAGCGCACCCACCGCGAACGGCCCCCAGCCTTGATAGGCCAACGCCAGGCCGATCAGCCCGGCCAGTTTGACGTCGCCGCGCCCCATGCCCCGCGGTCTCACGAGGTGGACCAAGCCGTAGCCCACGAGCAGCCCCAACCCGCCAATCCCGGCCCGGGCTAGCGCCCCCCAATCGCCGGTCAGCCAACTGGCCAGGGCCAATAGGGCGGCCATGACCGGATACGAGGGCAGGACTATGGCGTCCGGCAGGCGCCCGGTCCGAGCGTCGATGGCCGTCAGCGCGACCGCCGCGGCGGCCGCGTAAAGGTAGGCCGGCACCGCCGCCAGCGGCTGGATGAACACCGCCACCGCCGCGAACAGCACCGCCGTGACGGCCTCGACAATCGGGTAGAGGCCGGAGATCGGTTCGCCGCAAGAGCGGCAGCGGCCCCGCAGGATCAACCAGGAGACAATCGGGACATTGTCCTTGGCCTTGACCGGTTGGCCGCACTTGGGGCAAGCCGAACGCGGCCAGAGGCTGGACCTCTCCGGCGCCCGGGTGATCACCACCGTCAGGAAAGAGCCGATGACCAGGCCCAGCAGCCCGGCCGCGACTCCCCTGGCGATCGCGTCGGCCAGCGGACCGGTCATGGTTGGACCGCCTCCGAGGGTTCGACTTTCTCCTGCCACCAGATTTCCCACACGCCGTTGGTCAGAGGCGCGAACAGCAGCGGCCGGGACGTGGTCAGGTTGGTGTTGTAGATGTAGTGCTTGCGGTAGCCGGACAGCAATGTCGGCGCCTCGCCCAGGACCAGCGCCTCCTCCCAGGCCACAACCCCGCGGAAATGCTGGGCGATCGAGCCGTAAACCTCGATCGTGCCCAAGTCGCCGCCGATCTTCCAGTTCTGAAGCCGGAAGCTCCCGGTGCCGGCGATCATCGCCGCCTCGATCCGGACCACCAGCCCGCTCTGGCCGTCGTTGTCCGTGCCAGGGATGTTGCGGGGCCAACTCCCCCAGGTTGAGGCATTGGCGCGCTCGCCGGGCGTGGGGTCGGTCCAAATGTAATCGGTGCCCGTCGCCGCGGTCCCGTAGGTGACCAGGACCGGGTTGTAGACCTCGATCGAACCGCCCGCCATCAAACCCAGCAGGTCCGTGTTGTTGTCTTCCGTGAGCAGATCGCCGGTGATGACGATCGTGTGGTCGGCGTAGACCGTCACCACGCCTCTGGCCTCGCCATCCAGCCAGAGGTTGCCGTTCTCGTACTTCCGCTTGTCTTGCTCCATGGCGGCCTCGATCTGATAGCCGAGGCAGGTCGCGCTCGGCGCGCAGCCGGTGTAACTGCCCAACGGCAGCCTCCCGTCGACGTACCGCGACGCCACCGTGCTGCCCAGCAGGGCCTTTTGGGCGGCGCTCAGGCTGTCCGCCCAGACTTGCCGGACGTAGATGATGTCGTTGTTGGGAATGTCGACGGTCGCGCCGACGTCGCTTTGCAGGGCGTCGATGGCCCCGCATTTGTTCAGCTTGTCGCCAATCTCCGCATCACTCAGATCGAGTTGAGGCTGCTTCCACATCTCGGCCGTGGTCAGCTTCGACCAAACCGTCATGGTGCCGTCGCCGTTGAAAACGATGCGGGTGGGACCTTGGTACTGGCAGCCCTGGGCGCCGATGAGGTTACTGTCCGGGGTCTTCTGGACTAGCTGCCTCGACTGGTAGAACGGTCCCGAGCCGGAAAACGTGGCCGTCCCGTCAATGCAGTTGTCGTAGGTCGAACTGTCCCCAGGGACCACCAAGTTGCGGCAGTCTTCGTTGGCGCTGGAGAACTCGCCGCTGAAGGTGGCGCCATTGGACTTGATGGTGTCGTTCGAGTGGACCGGCCCCTCGAGCGTGTCCCATCTCTCAAAGGCGGGCTGGGAGCATCGGTGCAAGAACCCGTTCTTGTCCACGTAATACCTGGCCGGCTTGTCCCCGGCCTTGATCTCCCAAGCGTAACCGAGGTCCCCGGTGTCGTCGTCTCCCACCTGCCAGTTCTGGCCGCAGGTTGCCCAGGTGGCGCCAGTTCCGATTGGATAAGCGGTGTAATCGGTCGGGTCGACAAGCTCGTAATCGGACAGGTACAGGAACATCGGGGAACTCGCCCTGGCCAGACGAGCTTTGACGGAGCGCACCACATTTTGCGACTTGCCGGTGGAGACCACTTCCAGGCTCTCGGCCATGGCCACGAAATCGGTGATCACCAAGTGGTATTTCTGGGCGCCGGCGCTGGCGTCGCCGCTGACCGAGGCCCAGTTGATGTCGGTCGAGTCCGGCCACTCGCAATCGACCCTGAAGTGGTCGCCCTCCGAGATGGGGCCGCCCACGCCGGGGCTGTTGCAGTAGCTCTTGGGGTCGGCCCTGGTGTCATAGACATTGGTCAGGTAGTCGGGGTTGGTCCGCAACCGGCTGAGCAATTCGCTGATCCCGGACTGGGCGGCCGCCAGGGCCAAGTCGTTGTCCTGCTCGTAACGCGAGTACTTGGTCGAGGAACTGAGGTAGGCCAAGGACCCCAACACCACCACCAGGATTATGGTCAGGGCCACCAGCACCGCCACCATAGTGATGCCATCTTCACGTCCACGCCGGCGCCGCCGCCGGTTCAGCCATCCGCACATCAGAGCTTCCTCCATTGGTTGATGGTGAAACGTTTGAAGACGGTCGCCTCGATGTCCTGGCCGTAATCGTCGTCAGTCTCACCGGCCACCGTCACCAGCATTTCGACGGCCCCGATCAGCCCTAGGCCGGCCCCGCTGACCATGGCATGGGGCGTGGGTTGGAGGACGCCGTTCGAGTCCGTCAAGAAATAGGAGAACAGCGGCCCGTCTTTGACGCCGCGGGCGACCAGGAGATCTTCGAACAGGGCCTCCGGGCAGCCGGGCGCATCTCTGACGCAGAGAGTCGGCGGCTGGCCGGTTTGGAACAGTGGCGTCTGCACGCATCGGTACAACAGGCCCTCTTGATCGATGGAGACCCCCCGGCAATCCTCGCCCAGGGTGATGGTGACGCGGCTGACCGCCCGGTCGTCGGCGTGCCCTTCGATCGGCAAGGCCGCGGTGAAGACCATCTTGTCCGCGTCGGCTTGGGCGAAGACGTTCCCGAGTGTGTCGCCGGGATTCTCCGGGGCGTCGGGCGAGGCGTAGGTCAGCGCGTCGCCCAGCCAGATGCTGATCTGCCGGACGCCGTCAACGCGGCTTTGCCGCACCAGGTTGATGCCGTCGTGTTTCATCATTGACACCGTCAGCGTGCCGATCAGCCCCAACACGATCGACCCGATCGCGATCACCGATATCAGTTCGGCCAGGGTCATGCCACAATCGCTGGCCCCGCACCGCCGCGACGCCGCCCGTTGGAGTAGACGCCTCATCACCACGTCACCTCCTCCCAGCCGGGTTTGCCGGGCTCGAGCGTGACGGGCCACGGCGGGTGGGCGCCCACCTCGATCAGGTAACTGCCCGGGGCAACCGGCCCAAACACCACCTGCCCCCCGCTCACATGCTCGTCGTAGTGCCTGCCGCTCTCGCCCTCGGCGGCCAATCTGACGATCGCGACCGATTCCGGCAGGCCGATAAACCTCACTGTCAGGCTGGCCGCCTGGCTGTATTCGGGGAAAGACACCGGCACCGACTTGCCGGGCTCGACGCCCACCGTCTGCACTGGATCGGGTTTGCCGTCGGTGTAGACGAAGACTTCCGAACCGGTGTAGCCGCCCAGCTTGACCGCGTAATCGGCGCCGTCGGCGGGCGGGGTGACCAAGATGACCGCGCACCCGGCCGAGTTGGTGACGGCCGAGGGGGTTTTCACGTTGGCGCCCGTGACCTCCACTTTGACGCCCGGGCGCGGGCCGGACGGGGAGTCCTTCGCCGAGCCTGTCACCAACACCACCAGTTGGGCGTCGCCGGGCTCCAGCCCACTGGCGGCGTTCGCCTTCTGCGGGAAGATCTTCGAGGCCACATGCGGCTTGGTGCTGGCGCCCATGCCGTCCCACGTCACGGTCACCGTCACGGTGACCGCCTGAGCCGGGAAGACCGTCGAGGTCGGGGTGTCACACGGCGATTCGACCGAGTTGTCGTGCGGCGCAACGCTCCGCACCACCCGGTATTTCTGGCCGTCCAGCAGGAAGCCGTAATAGGCGCCCGGGCCGTCTGTGGCCAAGGTGTTGAGCCTCGGATCGTCCGGTATGTTCGGGTTGGCTTCCTCGCCCAACGCCATCAGGGCCTGCGCGCCGTTGGCCGAACTGGTGATGACCTGGGCCGCGTAGTCCAATTCCCGCTGGGCCAGGCCGGCCGCGCCGACGCGGGCTCGGTTGTCGGCGCTGGTGGATGTGCCGGCGGTGATCACCATCATGGCGGCCAGGCCGAAAATGCTCAGCAGGGCAACCGACACCATCACTTCGACCATCGTGGCGCCGCGTTGCGACGTCTGCCGCTTCGCGGCGGGCGAACTCCCTCGCCAGGGGGGGGCGGTTGGCGACACTTTCAACCCCTTTCTCACTTTCCGCCGATCAAGGGTTAGCGTGTCAGCGCGAATCGGACTCGACTCGCCTCGGGCACACGATCAACAATTCTACTGCGGACTCACACCGGGCCGCAGTCACGGCTGGGCCGCCCCCGCTCGGCGCGGGGGCGGCCCATTTTGTCCGAACTGCTTGGCTATAGGCCTGGTGGCCGTTCGATCACCACCTGGCCCAATTCACTACGGGACCGCGGTCACGCACGGGGTAGTGGTTTGGGTGGGATCCCCCTGCAGGCCGCCGGTGGCGGTCGCTGTGTAACCCTTGAGCTTGCCGTTCTCGTTGTAGATCCACACGCACCAGCCGGCCTTCCCGGTCACGGTAGAGGCCGTGAGACCGAAGTCCCAACCCTTGCCGAGCGCGGTCAGCGAAGTTACAGTACCCCCAACGCCGAAGTCCCAGCCGTTAGGAACACCTGTGACAATTTCTTCGTTTTGCACGGTGGTGCTGCTGTCTTCGTCGATGAAAAACACAAGGTCGCCAGCGGGCGATTGCCCAATCGCGAGGGGTGGAGGCGTCTCGTTATCCGTCCACCAAGTCCCCAACTCTTTCCCGAGGGTCTCGGCCAGGGCCTCAGCCTTCTTGTCTTCCGCCTTGGCCCGCTGCGACAGGAACAGCGGGATGGCGATGGCCGCCAAGATCCCCATGATGATCACCACGATCAGCAACTCGACTAGCGAGAAGCCCTCTTCGTTTTCTTTCTTGTCCCGCCAAATCCAATTGGCCATTGTCATGCCCTTCCGTTGGTGTTGTCTTGCCGCCTTGTCCGATCAGTGGAAGCCCCTCTGCCGGACCTGCCAGTAATGCGAATCCCTGGCGTGTTGATTTGATGTTAGGACGGCGTCAAGCAGCCCGGCAAATCCCCCGCCGGGACTCTCCCGCCTCCCCGCCGCTGTCCCGCAAACAACCTCTGACCTGCGCATACGCTTCCCCGCCGGGCCGCCCGGCGACAGCCCGCCAGGCCGAAAACAGGACCAAAGTCCCGGTGCAGCATTTGTTTATCGCCGTAAAAGCCTGATAACCGACCCTCCGACCCCGCCGACCACTGCCAAATTGGCTCCACATAAAGCTACATCGACCGCCCGGCCATGCGCAAACATGCAGTCTGATCAGCGGCTACACAAGCGGCGGCGAACTCCGCGCTGACGGCCGAGGCCCATGTTAGGCGGCGCCCAGAGGCCCGCCGCCATCCCCCGCCAGCGTTCAGCGGCTTGGTACAACTACCGAAATCCGTCATTCCGCCCCGACCGCCTGGCAGAATTATCCGCCCTTAGCAAAATGGGCGAGACTGCTCACTCCCGGCCCGGCAACATAAACCCTTTCGACGCCCCAAGAACGCCTAAGTATATCTACGCTGAATGTGATCCAGGCCACACTTGCCTGCCCGTCCCCAAGTCGATTCCGAGCCACATCAGGCCCCTGGGAAGACCCGAAGACCAACTGGCCGCCGGAGCCGTCGCCCAAACCAAACGCGGCGCTGGCGCCGTGTTTGAGTCTTACTCAGATTTGGCATCAGGCGGCGCCCCGGCCCGCCGCAGACTGCCCAGGAGCTCGACCCGAGGGCCCGTCTCGGCGTCCCCGCATTGCGGTGAGATCAGGGGTTGCAGGGATTCGCGCTGCTACCGTCCGTGCCAGCGACCGCGCTGGTGGCAGTGACCCAGTAGCCTTTCTCCTTGCCGTTCGGGTTGTAGGCCCAAAAGCACCAGTCAGTCTTGCTGGTGCCGCTGAAATCCCAGTCGGTCCCGAGCGTGCCAGAGGGGGCAACCTTGCCGGAAACGGGTCCGACCATGGTTTCTGTGAAGGTGGCGGGGGTCACCGCACCGCCATCGGCGGCCAGGTGCCAAGTCCTTTCCCCGCCGCTGACCTCCAGCGTGATTGTCGGCGCGGTCGTCGACCCCGTCCAGTGGGCCGCTAGCTCCTCGCCCATCACCGCGACGTCGTTCTTGGTTTGCGCGTCCTCGGCCTTGGCCCGTTGGGACAGGAACAGGGGAATGGCGATGGCCGCCAGAACGCCCATGATGATCACCACGATCAGCAATTCGACCAGCGAAAAGCCAGCCTGGCTGGTCCTCTCGCCCCGCCAAATCGAGTTCGCCATTCTTCCTGCCTCCGGTCCGGTCCTTGGCCCCGCCGCCGGGCGTTTCGGTGGCTCCTGGTCGGTGCGGTGGACAACGCCCAGACCGCGTGTCCCGTCCGGGCTCTCGCCGCCAGATTGGACGCCCCTCGAATCTAGGCAGAATCCCCGCCATCGCTATCAGCACGATGCTAGGGCGGCCCGGAGTGAGGCGACAAATCGGATCAGCCCCCCACCACGCCCCGACCATTCCGCCACGCGCGCCCCTGGCCTGCGCAAACGCCCTCGGCCAGACGCGATTCGGGGCCTTGACGCGGGCGATTCCGGGACTAAAGGCCCGAATCTCGTTTGTTTATCCGCATAAAAGCCTGATAACGCGCGTCCGTGCTTTCGCTGAACCCCGGGGGCGGTCCCGTCAGAACAAAGGAGTGTCCCCAAGTTTGAGACGAAAGGACCGTCCCCGGGTTTA
>JAIROU010000388.1 GCA_031257375.1 Bifidobacteriaceae bacterium | reverse complement strand
CCTCGTGGAAGGCCAGCTGCCCTTCGACGTCGTAGTTGGGGCAGCTGTCCAACAGCCTGTTCAACTCGGCGGTGGTGATGTCGCCCGGCAAGACGGCGGCCGGCCAACTGTCGTCGCCGGTGGTGGGCGCGTCCGGGTCCTTCAGGTCCGGGTAGCCGTTCTGGCGGGCGCATTCGGCCCATTTCACGGTCGCCTGGGCGACACGCTGCTTGGCCTTCAATTCGTCGGCCGGATCGCCGCTGTAGGTCGACGGCTCGTAGCCGGTTCGGTCCAAGCACTCGAAATACGGTTCGGTCTGGTCGGTTGTCCCGACGATCAGGTACCTGGCCTCCGGATCCGTGGCGCCGCCCAGAGCGTCCAACTCCTTCTCGCTGGCCCCGGTCATCATGGCGCCCTGGACGGGGTCGTAGGCCTTGACCAGTTCGCCGGCGGCCGCGAGGGCGGCCTTTTGGGCGGCTTCGGATGAGTAATCGCCGCCGGATATTCCGCTGTCGAAACTGGTGGAGATGGCCACCACCTCGTCACCTTCCACATGCACGTCTTTTTGGCCGTCTGGCGAGGTGCTGACGAAGACGGGCAGGTCGGCCTGGCGCAAACAGTCCGCGAACTCATCCGCCGCGGCGGCTTGGGCGGCCTCATCCGGGCCGATCGGCTTGGGCTCGTGGCCGCACCCGGCCAGCGCCAACACCCCAATCGCGGCCAACCCGGCCACCAAACGAATCATTTCCGCTGTCCCCCCTTCTTGGCCTTGCCGAACCCCCGAATACCGTGGAAGGCGCCACGCTAGCTGGCGTTCGGCCCCCCGCGAGCACCATCACCCACCAGTCTACGGGGCGTCGCGGGATGTGCGGCCGCCTTGCGCCCGTCCGCCAACCCGCGTCCGCCCTCTGGGCGCCGCGGGCGCCCCGGCGCAGGCGGTCCCGCGAGTCTTGCCGCCGCGCGCCCCGGCCGCGCCGCCGCCCTGGCCGGGCGGTCGCTCAGTAGGGGGCGAGCACCACTTCGACGCGCTGGAACTCTTTCAGATCGACGTAGCCGGTCGAGGCCATGGCCCGTTTCAGGGCGCCGATGAAGTTGGCCGAGCCGTCCGCCGTGGCGGAAGGGCCGAACAGGATCTCCGCCATGGTGCCGACGGCGCCGACCTGGACGCGCTCGCCCCTGGGCAGCCGCGCGTGGTGCGCCTCCTGGCCCCAATGCCAACCCCGGCCCGGCGCCTCGCTGGCGCGGGCCAAGGCGGCGCCGAGCATGACGGCATCGGCCCCGCAGGCGATCGCCTTGACGACGTCGCCGGACAGGCCCACCGCCCCGTCGGCGATGACGTGGACGTAACGCCCGCCGGACTCGTCCAGGTAGTCGCGGCGGGCCGCGGCGACGTCGCCGATGGCGGTCGCCATCGGCGCGTGAATGCCCAGGGTGACGCGGGTGGTGTGGGCCGCGCCACCGCCGAACCCGACCAGGATGCCGGCCGCGCCGGTGCGCATCAGGTGCAGCGCGGCGGTGTAGGTGGCGGCCCCGCCGACGATCACCGGCACGTCGAGTTCGTAGATGAAGCGTTTCAGGTTGAGCGGCTCGGCCTCCGACGAGACGTGCTCGGCCGAGACGGTGGTGCCCCGGATCACGAACAGGTCCACGCCGGCGTCCACCACCGTGCGCCACAGGGCCTGGGTCCGCTGCGGCGACAGCGCGCCCGCCACCGTCACCCCGGCCTGGCGGATTTCCTCCAACCGCTGGGTGATCAGCTCCGGTTTGACCGGTTCCTTATAGATCTCTTGGAGCCGGGGCGTGGCCTGGTCGGGGGAGAGTCCGGCGATCTCGTCCAGCATCCCGGCCGGGTCCTGGTACCGGGTCCACACGCCCTCCAGGTCGAGCACGCCCAGGCCGCCGAGTTTGCCCAGCTGGATGGCCGTGGCCGGCGACATGACCGAGTCCATCGGCGCGGCCAGGATCGGCATCTCGAAATGGTAAGCGTCGATCTGCCAAGTCACGGAGATGTCCTCCGGCCCGCGGGTCCGCCGCGACGGCACCACCGCCACGTCGTCGAGTGAATAAGCCTCCCGCCCGCGCTTGCCGCGGCCGATCTCGATCTCGTTGCTCACGGTCGTCAAGCCTATCCGCCCGCCAGGCCCGCGTCGGTCCGCCGGTCCGCCGGTCCGCCGATGCCGCCGCCCCGCCCCGCCGATGCCGTGGCCCGTCCGCACCCTCGCCCCCAGCACCGCCCGCGCCCCGGTCGGCGGGTCGCGGTTTCAGTGTCGGAGGCAGGTGAGAGAGTGGTGGCATGAGGAGGTTGGTTGGGTTTGACACCGAGACAACGGGTGTTCAGATTGGTGAGGACAGAATTGTGACGGCGGCGCTGGTTCGCCGCATCCCCGGGGCCGCCGAAGAGACGGCCACCTGGTTGGTCAACCCGGGCGTGGAGATACCGGCCCGGGCGACGGCGGTGCATGGCATCACGACCGAGCGGGCCAGGGCCGAGGGGCGCGATCCGGTCGAAGTGCTCGAAGCGGTGGCCGGCCAGTTGGCCGAGGCGCTCGGCCAGGGTCTAGCCGTCCTGGCCTTCAACGCGGCCTACGACCTGCGCATTCTTAAAGCGGAACTGGAGCGCCACGGCCTGGCGACCTTGGAGGAGCGATTGGGCGGCAGGGTGGCGCCGGTGATCGACCCGTTGGTGATCGACCGGGGAGCCGATCGGTACCGCCGGGGCAAACGCGCCCTGGCCGATCTGATAGGCGTCTACGGGCTGGGTTCGAGCGGCAACCTGCATGACGCGCTCGAGGACGTGCGCCAGTCGATCGCCGTGTTCGACGCCATCGAGCGGCGCCACGCCTCGATCGCCGCCATGGATCTGGCGACCCTGCACGCCTGGCAGCGCAAGGCCCACCGCCAGTGGGCGGAACACTTCAACGAGTGGCTGTCGTCGCAGGGCCGGCCGGCCGACGTCGATCCGGAATGGCCGTGACAGCCATGACGGCCGTCCGGTCGGCTTCCTGCCGCAGCTCCCGAAGCCGCACCCGCCCCTGGCCGCACCCGCCCCGCGGCCGCGGCCACCCGCCGCCCACGGCCGCAGGCGCCCCGCTGCCCGCCGCCCCGCAGCCGACTCGCTGCCGCGGCCCCTAATGCTGGTAATAGTTGGGGGCTTCGACAACCATTTGGATGTCGTGCGGGTGGGATTCCTTCAGGCCCGCCGGGGTGATCCGGACGAACCGGCCGCGCGACTGCAACTCCGGGATGGTGCGCGCGCCGACGTAGAACATCGACTGCTGGAGGCCTCCGACCAGTTGGTGGGCGACCGCTGCCAAAGGCCCCCGGTACGGGACTTGGCCTTCGATCCCCTCGGGTATCAAGGCGTCATCGGACTCCACGTCGGCTTGGAAATAGCGGTCTTTCGAGTACGACTTGCGGCCGCGTGACGCCATGACCCCCAGGGACCCCATGCCCCGGTAGCGCTTGAACTGTTTGCCTTGGACGAACACCAGCTCGCCCGGCGACTCGTCGCAGCCGCCCAGCAGCGCGCCGAGCATGACCGTGTCCGCCCCGGCCACCAGGGCTTTGGCGATGTCGCCGGAGTACTGCAGGCCGCCGTCGGCGATCAGCGGGACGCCGGCCGGTCGGCAGGCCTTGGCGGCCTCGTGGATGGCGGTTATCTGGGGGACGCCAACGCCCGCCACGACCCGCGTGGTGCAGATCGAGCCCGGCCCGATCCCCACTTTGACGCCGTCGGCCCCGGCGTCGATGAGGGCTTGGGCCCCGGCCCGGGTGGCCACATTGCCGCCGACGATGTCGACGTGGGCGGCGGCCGGGTCGGCCTTGAGCTGCGCGACGGTCTCGAGCAGAGCCGTGGTGTGCCCGTGGGCGGTGTCGACCACCAGCAGGTCGACCCCGGCCTCGACCAGCGCCCGTGCGCGGTCCATGGCGTCGCCGAAGAAGCCCATGGCGGCGGCCACCCGCAGGCGCCCGTCGGCGTCCTTGGTGGCGTTGGGGTACTGCACGGTCTTGACGAAGTCCTTGACCGTGATCAAGCCCTGCAAACGGCTGGCCGAGTCGACTATCGGCAGCTTCTCGACGCGGTGTTTGGCCAGCAGCCGGGCCGCCTCGTCGCTCGCCACCCCGACCGGGGCTGTGACCAGCGGCATCGGCGTCATGGCGTCGCGGACCTTGAGCCTGGTGTAGTCGGCGCGGGGGATGAACCTCAGGTCGCGGTTGGTGATTATGCCGACCAAGACCCGGTCGGGGTCGATCACCGGCAGACCCGAGACGCGGTACTGGCCGCACAACTCGTCCAACTCGGCCAGGGTCGCGTCCGGGCCGACGGTCAGCGGGTCGGACACCATGCCCGATTCGGAGCGCTTGACCCGGTCCACCTGGCCGGCCTGGTCGGCGATCGAGAGGTTGCGGTGGATCACTCCGATCCCGCCCTGACGGGCCATGGCGATGGCCATCCGCGACTCGGTGACCGTGTCCATGGCCGAGGACACCAGCGGCGTCGCCAACTCGATGCGCCGCGAAACCCGCGTGCGCGTTCGCACCTCGGACGGCACGACGTCAGAGCGCTGCGGCACCAGCAGCACGTCGTCAAAGGTCAGGCCGACAAAGGCGAAGGGGTCGGATTGGTCGCGATCGGCGCCGGGGACGCCCGTCAGATCCATCCCACCAGCATAGCCAGAGCTTTGCAGCGCCGGACGCCGCGCCGGCCCGCCGATGCCGCCGTTTTCGCCACCAGCGCCGCGCCGACCCGCTGATGCCGCCGTTTTCGCTCCCGGCGGTGGCCGGAGTCGCGCTCATCGGCCTCCCCGAACCGGGCCGCCGCCCGAAGCCTTGGCGCCAAACAACGTTGTGTCCCAAGCGGGCGCCCGCCCCGACGGAGCACAATGGTCAGGGCGCCAATTCGCGGCCGCGCCACCGCCGCCGCGGCCGCCGCCTAACAGATTCTCAGGCAAAGGAGACTAAGTGACCACCATGCGCTGCGTCCACGTGGCCGGGATCGGCCAAGTGGAGACCACAGACCGCCCGAGGCCGGCGCCGGGGCCGGGCCAGGCGCTGATCGCGCTGACCTACGCCGGCATCTGCGGCTCCGACACGCATGCCGCGGCCGGAGAGCACCCGCTGCTGCCCGCCCCGTACTTCCCCGGCCACGAGGCGACTGGGCGGGTGGCCGAGCTCGGCCCTGGCGTGACGGGCTGGCAAATCGGCCAACGGGTCATCCTCAAGCCGAACGTCAACTGCCAGGACTGCGTCAACTGCCGGGCCGGGCGGACCAACGCCTGTCAGGCCCTGGCTTGGATCGGCTGCGACTCCTCCGGGCGCTGGCCCGGGGCCATGGCCGAGTTTTTCATCGCCCCGGCGGGCAACCTCTTCGCCGTCCCGGAGGCGGTCGACGACAAGACCGCCGCGCTGGTCGAGTGCCTGTCGACGCCGGTCCACGCCGTCCGGCTGGCGGGCGGCATCGGCGGCCAGGGCGTGGTCGTCATCGGCGGCGGGACGATCGGCCTGTTCACGGTCATAGCGGCGCGGCGAGCCGGGGCGGCGCGGATCGTCGTGACGGACTTCGACGCCGAGAAATTGGCGCGGGCCGCCCGGCACGGCGCGGACGGCGCCGTCAACGCCGCCGACGCGGACGCGACCGCCCAGGCCAGGGCCGCCCTGGGCGGCCCGGCGGACATCGTGTTCGACTGCGTGGCCAACCGGGGATCGACCGGCCAGGCCTTCGACCTGCTGCGGCACGCCGGCAAGGTGATGGTGGTGGGGGTGGCGCCGGGGGCCTTCGAAGTGCCGATGCAGTACGTGCAGGACTGGGAGATGACCATCCAGGGCTGCGCCAATTACACCGCCGAGGACATCGACGCGGCCATCGCCATCGCTTCCGTCGGCGGGGTGCCGACCGGCGAGGTCGTCAGCCGGGTTTTCAAATTGGATGACGCCAAGGCGGCCTTCGCCGAGGCGGCCGAGTTCACGTCGGGAAAGGTGTTGGTGCAACCATGAGCGGCCAGGGCGGCCAGGGCGGCCAGGGCGGCCAGGGCGGCCAGACGATGCGGGCCTGGCAGTGGCGCGGGCCGGACGACCACGGGCAGATCGCCGCCGCCGTGCCGACCCCAGCCCCGGACGAGCTTCTGATCGCCGTCGAGGCCTGCGGCCTGTGCGGAACCGATCTGAGGATCCTGGCCGGCGACTACGGCCACGCCCGGCCGCCGGTGGTCATTGGCCACGAGTTCGCCGGGACGGTGGCGGCGGTTGGGTCTGCGGTCGAAGGCTATGCGGCCGGGCAGCGGGTGGCGGCCGATCCGAACGTCTATTGCCTCAAATGCGAGTGGTGCTCCCGCCGAGCTTACAACTTATGTTCTATGCTTCACGCGGTCGGCATCGGCCGCGACGGCGCGATGGCCGAGTACGTCGCCGTCCCGGCCCGCTTGGCGGTCCGCCTGCCCGATGCCGTGGCCCCGGCTTTGGGCGCCCTGATCGAGCCGCTGTCGTGCGTTTTGCACGGCCTGGAGCGCGGCGGCGTCGAGGCCGTCGGCCAGGGCGGCGGCTGGGCCGGGCGGACGATGGCGGTCTACGGCGCCGGCGCCATCGGCTTGATCGCGGTGGCGGTGGCGGCCGGGCTCGGCCTCGAGGTCACGGCGGTCGAGCCGTTGGCCGCCCGGCGCCTGAGGGCCGAGGCGGCCGGGGCGGTCCGGGCCGCCGAGCGGCTGGAGCCGTCCGCTCGGTTCGACTACGTGCTAGACGCCTCCGGGGCGCCGGCGGCGGTCGTGGACGGGTTCGGGCGGCTGCGCAAGCGCGGGACCTTCATCCAGATGGGGGTCGCCCCCTCGGCCTTCGAGGTCCCGGTCAACCCCTACCGCGTGTACGAGAACGAGTGGCGGATCATCGGCTCGAACTCGGTGGCCGACTGCTACGGCCGGGCGCTGGCCCTGGTCGAGTCGCTCAGCGGCCCGCTCAGCCAGCTGGTGACCCACACGCTGCCCCTGGCCGAGCTACCTCGCGCCATCGAGTTGATGACCGACCCCTCGGCCGTCAAAGTCCAGATCGACCCGCGCCTGTGAAAGCCCGCTTGTGAGCTGCGCGCCGAGCGATGGCGCCCGCGGCGCCGACATGGCCCGGTTTGGGGCCGGGCGCGGAAGCGCCGAGACTTGACCAAGACGACAGCGAAGGAACCGAGAATGCTGATCAGCGTGGGTGAGCCGATTGTGGCCGTTGAGCGGGTGCGCCAGTGGGGCGGGGAGGTGGTCGAGCGCGGGCCGCACGCCAGCGGGGCGCCGGCCATCTTCGCCTATGTCGCGGCCGGGCTGGGCACGCCGACCGCCTTCATAGGCGCCGTCGGCGACGACGAGCCCGGACGCTTTTTCAAAGCCGAGATGGCGCGCTCGGGCGTGGACGGCCGCGCCATCCACACCGCGGCCGCCTGGCCCACCGCGACTGTCCTGATCCACTACGACGAATCGGGCGGGCGCGGCTTCGACTTCGCCTTGGCCGGCTCGGCCGCCGCCCGGCTGCCCCAGGCCGCGCTGGGCGATTACCCGGAGCGGGCCACCTGGTTCCATTGCTCCGGCTCGGCCCTGCAGGTCGGAGGCGACCTGGCCGAAACCGTGATGGCGGCCTTGGCCCGGGCCAAGGCGGCCGGGGCGCGCGTTTCGTTGGACCCGAACATCCGCCAGGAGTTGCTGACACCGGCCGGGGTGGCGTTATTGCGGGAGGTCTTGGCCACCGCCGATGCCGTCTTCCCGTCCCAGGGGGAGTTGGACGTTCTGGGGACGGACGCCCGGCAGTTGGTGGCCGAGGGCCGTCTGGTGGTGGAGACCATGGCCGCCGAGGGCGCCGTCGCCCGGCTGGGCTCGCACTCCTGGCGCCAGCCCGCCCTGGCCGAGCCCGCCGCCGTGATAGACACCGACGGGGCCGGGGACACCTTCGCCGGCGCCTTCGTGGCCGCCGCCATGGCCGGCTTCGGCCCCCGCCAGTGCCTGCTGGCCGCCTCCAAAGTGGTCGCCCAGGCGATCGCCGTGGAAGGTCCGACCACAATCGACCTGTCCGGTTGGACCTGGCGGGACTTGACCGCCTAGCCCAAGACTCTGCTCGCCTTCACGGGGCCACGCCGCCGGGGGTCGTGGCCGGGGTCGCGCGATGCCCCGA
>JAIROU010000367.1 GCA_031257375.1 Bifidobacteriaceae bacterium | reverse complement strand
GCCTCAGGTAGAAGCGCAGCGGCGCGACGGACGGGTCGTAAACCAGGCGCAGGGCCTCGACGTGGCCTAAGCCCGCGCAAACCTGCTCGTAACAGACGGGGCCGCCGGACGGGCCGTTGGCGTAGCCGACCTCGGTCGCCACCACCCCAGGCAAGCGCGAGAAGTATTCTTCGACGCCCCAGAAACAGCCGCCTGCTAGGAAAATCTCTTTGGCCACACTGGCACCTTAGCGCCGATTCGGACGAGCCTGGCCGACGCCGGCCCCGGCGAACAGTTCGACCGATCACAACACTCCCCCACCCTAGTCGAGTCGGTCCGGCGCGATCCGGACGGCGAATCCATCCGGAGTCTCGATAATGGTCTCGCCGGTGGCGGGATCTCTGCGGCAGGTCCAGCCGTGGCGAGTCTTGAGGTCGTGGCATCCCTTCGACAGGTGTTGCAGGTTCAGCAGTACTGTCTGGTCTTCCGCCGGGAGCGTCGGGTCGTATGGCTGGATGTGATCGACCTCGCAGCGATAATGCGGCTGGCGGCAGGCCGGGTTGGCGCACCTGGCTTGGCGGATGGCGAGCATTCGCCGCAGGCCGGGTCCGGGCAGGTAGGAGTCGGCGCTGGCCTGCTCCATCGGCCAGCCCGCCGGATCTGCCCCCCACGGGTTGATCGTCCCGGCGAGGCTGTCCAGCTCGTCGCCCAGCCCGCCCGGCGGCCCGGCGCCACCCGAATCGGGGCTGGTCAACGGATAAACCGGGGCGGTCTGGCGGCCGGACCCGCGCTGCGGCGCGACCGGTCCAAGAGTCAGTCCGGCCTGGAAAGCTTTCGGGGAAGCCCACACCGGTCGGCCGGAGGCCGGATCGGTGAACAACGCCCGCCAGGTGGCGTCTTGGGCGATCGCCCGGCCGACCTCAGCCGGGATCGGCCCAGCCCCCAGGATCAGGCCCGGCCGGTCATCCAGGCAGAGCAGCGTGGTCGCGTCCATGCGCACCAGCACCTCGAACCGCGACCGGGCCACCTTGCCGGGAGCGGGCGCCGAGGCCCGCCCGGCGCCTACCGCGCCACCGGCGGGCCGCGGCTTGAACCAGGCGATGAAGGCGTCGTATTGGCGCGCGCCGGCCGTGCGCTCGTCAGACGGGTCGGAGCCCCGGCCCGCATGGGCGCGGGCGGCTTCCTCGATCGCCGCGCGCACCGACGCCAGTTCGTGAGCCGCGCCGTAGACGCTCAACACCCCCATCGACGCCGCCCGCGGCCGGTAGCTGACGGAGCGTTCCCGATAGGCCGCCTCATGGGCGCGGGACAACCCGCCCGGCTCGAGCTTCGCGGCCAGGCGCTCACAACCATCTCTGACCTGAGGGTGGTTCGCCGGGATCGATGCCAGCCCCAACCCGTGGGCGACCACCCGCGCTTGGTCCTCCGGGTCCGTCAAGCGGTTGGCCGCCCTCAGGACGGTGTCCGCGCAGGCCGAGTCCATCAAGCCGGCGCCCAGGCCGGCCGCCAGGGGCGGCCGCTCCAGGGCGGCCGCGCCGACTCGCGCCAGCCGCCCGGCCCAATGCCGGGTCCTCCCGCACACCAGGGCCGCCTCGTCGATCAGCGCCCAGCCCGGCTGGGCGGACCGGTCGTGGGAGCGCTCGTCCTCGGCCCGGTCGCAGGCCTGGGCCAAGGCCAGCGCCGCCCGCCCCTCGCACCATTTGGCCTGGCGGTCGTACAACGCCGTCAATCTGACCAGGTCGCGGCCGTCGACGCCCTCGGCCAGGTCCGCCTCGGCCAAGACCAGGCCCGCCAGGCCCCCCGGCCCCAGGGCCTCGGCCAGGTCCAGCAGCTCGGGCAAGTCCATCTCTGCGGCCAGTTCCGACAACTCGGCCGCGCCCAGGCCGTCCCACCAGGGCCGCGCAGCGCCGGCGGGCGCGGCCGGGGCCGCCTCGGTCAAGGGCGTCGCTGTCATGGGAAACACTCTATGACCCGCCTCTGACACTCTAATGACCAGCCAAAACACCCGACTCGGGGCAAGGCGGCGGGCCAAGGCGGCGGGCCAACGGGGCGGGCCAAGGCGGCGGGCCAAGGCGGCGGCGGCGCGCCGGACGGCTGTCGCCGGGCGGTCGCCGACCCCCGAGGGACCGGCGCGCCCGAAATGATCGATTGGACACGGCCGCTAGAGTAGGTCTTTAGGCCTGGTCTGCCCCCGGAGACCAACTGGAGACCAACCGGAGACCAACCGGCGGGCGGGCGGCCGCAACGCGAGATTCAACCACGGCGAAGGAGCCACCTTGTCCACCATGAAGGCAATCCAACTGATCAAACCCGGCGAGTGGCCGGAATTGCGGGAAGTCCCCGTGCCCAAGCCCGGCCCCGGCCAGGTCCTGCTCAAAGTCACCGCGGCCGGCCTGTGCCACAGCGACATCGCGGTCATGGAGCACTACGCGGCCGCGCTCGACTACCCCCTGCCGATGACGCTCGGGCACGAGTGCGCCGGCACCGTGGTCGGAGCCGGCGAAGGCGTTAAACACCTGGTCACGATGGGCGAAGACGTGCTCGTCTACGGCCCCTGGGGCTGCGGCCGCTGCCGCCAGTGCGCCGAGGGCTACGAGAATTACTGCTACAACGCCACCGCCCGCCGCATCACCCCGCCGGGGCTCGGCCATGACGGCGGCGTGGCCGAGTACATGCTGGTCGACCGCGCGCGCTACTTGGTGCCGATCAAGGACCTCGACCCGGTCAAGGCCGTGCCGCTGACCGACGCCGCCTTGACGCCCTACCACGCCTTGCAGCACTCGCGCTCGAAACTCGACGCCAACTCCTACGCCGTGGTGCTGGGCGTGGGCGGCCTCGGCCACACCGCCATCCAGTTGATCAAGCACCTCACCCCGGCCCGCGTGGTCGCCTTGGACGTGTCCGACGCGCACCTGGAGTTGGCCCGCAAGGTCGGCGCCGATTACGCCGTGAAATCTAACGACGATGCCGTCGAGCTGGTCCGCGACTTGACGCACGGCTTGGGCGCGGAGGTCGTTTTCGACTTCGCGGGCGTCCAGCCGTCGATCGACCTCGGCGCCAAGCTGACCAAGGTGCGCGGCGACTGGAACATCGTCGGGATCGGCGGCGGCCGGGCGACCGTCGGCTTCGGCGTGGTCCCCTACGAGTGCTCGGTCTTCTCGCCCTACTGGGGGACCCGCGGCGACCTCTACGACGTGGTCGCCCTGGCCCGGCGCGGCGTGATCGAGATCCACACCGAGGAATACCCGATCGACCAGGGCGTGGAGGTTTACAAACGCCTGCACGCCGGGAAGGTGATCGGCCGCGCCGTCCTCAAGCCCTGACCGGCTCCCCTTAGGATGGACGGCGTGCCAGTCACCAAGGGCCGGGTCTCCCCCCTTAGGCCGGTCCCGCCCGCGATCGCCCGGCCCGAGTACGTCGGCAAGGCCCGGCCCGATTCGGAGCCGTGGCCCGGCTCCGAGGTCAAGGACCCGCCGACAATCGCCCGCGTCCGGCGCGCCTCGCGCCTGGCGGCCGACGCCTTGGCCGAAGTCGGCCGCCACGTCCAGCCGGGCGTCACCACCGACTACTTGGACGGCATCGGGCATCGGTATTTGGTCGAGCGGGGCGCCTACCCGTCGACGCTGGCCTACCGCGGCTACCCGAAGTCGCTGTGCACCTCGATCAACGAGGTCATTTGCCACGGCATCCCCGACTCGACGGTGATCGCGGACGGGGACATCGTCAACGTCGACATCACGGCTTACCTGGACGGCGTGCACGGCGACACCAACGCGACCTTCCTGGCCGGCGCCGTGGACGCGGAATCGCGGCGGCTGGTCGAGCGGACCCGGCAGGCGATGGAGCGGGGCATCCGGGCGGTCAAACCTGGCCGGGCGGTCAACGTGATAGGACGGGTCATCGAGTCCTACGCCAAGCGCTTCGGCTACGGTGTGGTGCGGGATTACACCGGGCACGGGGTGGCCGAGGCCTTCCACTCCGGGCTGATCATCCCGCACTACGACGCGGCGCCCCAGTTCAGCGACGTGATCGAGGTCGGCATGATCTTCACGATCGAGCCGATGCTGACCCTCGGCACCCACGACTGGCGGCTGTGGGACGACGGCTGGACGGTGGTGACGGCCGACCTGCGGCGCTCGGCCCAGTTCGAGCACACGGTGCTGGTGACGCCGGTCGGCGCGGAGATTCTGACGCTGCCCACGCCGCGGGGCTGACGCCTGGCAGGGCTGAGCCGAACCAAATGTTTGTTTGGCTGGGCCATCTGGCCGCCTTGGGCGCCGGATTGCTGGGCCTGTTCCTGGCCGCCCATTTGGCGGGCGGGGTGGTCGAGGGGCTGGTGGCCGGGGCGGTCTCGGGCCTGGCGCCGTGATGTTGGGCTAGCATCACGTACATGTCTGAAACCATGAGCCCCCAGTTGAAACAACACGTCCAATCCACTTACCTGACGGCCCTGCGCTTCCGGCGCGCCATCAAGGCCTTCGACCCGCGGCGGGAAGTCGACCCGGCCGACTTCGACTTCATCTGCCAGGCGGCGCGCCTGGCGCCGAGTTCTAACGGGCTCGAGCCCTGGAACCTGATCGTCCTCCGCGACCCGGCCCTTCGGGCCAAGTTCGTCGAGCGCACCCGCGCCCGGGCCGAACAGGCGGGCCAGGCCTCGCATTTGGTGGCCGTCACGGCCAAGACCGCCAAGGGCATCAGCCCGGACGGCGATTACTTGGCGCACATCTCCGCCACCGTCCAGGCGATGGCGCCCGAGACGATCGCGGCCCGGCGCGACGGCTTCAGGGACTTCCTGGCCAACCGCATCGAGGTTTTGGGCAGCCCCGAGGCCACCTTCGGCTGGACCGCCCGCCAGGCCTACCTGGCGTTGGAGAACATGCTGGTCGCGGCCGCCCTGATCGAAGTCGACAGCTGCCCGTTGGAAGGCGTCGATTACGGCCAGGCCACCGCCGTGCTGGCCGAGGCCGGGCTGATCGACCCCGAACTGGACGCCTTCGCCGTGGCCGCCGTCTTCGGGTACCGCTCGGCCGATCCGAAACGCCCGCAGGCTCGGCGACCGCTGGAGGAAATCGTCCGCTGGGCCTGACCGGCGGCGACGACAGCCGTCAAATGCGGGCGGCCCGGATCTCCGTCACCAGGATGCCGCGGGCGCCGACCTCGTACAAACGGTCCATCAACTCGTTGGTGGCCGTGGCCGGGACGACCGCGCGGACGGCCGCCCAGCCCTGGCGGTGCAGCGGCGAGACGGTCGGGCTCTCCAGGCCGGGCGTGATCGACACGGCCCGCTCGACGGCGCCGATCGGCACGTCGTAGTCCATCAGGACGTACTGGGAGGCGACCAGCACGCCTTGGAGGCGGCGCGTGAGCCTGTCCAGGCCGTCGGAGTCGACCAGGCCTTGGCGGCGGCGGATCAGGACCGCCTCGGACTCGAGCAGGGGTTCCCCGAAGACGGCCAAGCCGGCCGCCCGCAGGGTGGTGCCGGTGGACACCACGTCGGCGATGGCGTCCGCCACGCCCAGTTGGATGGCCCCCTCGACGGCGCCGTCCAGGCGCACCACCTCGGCCGCCACGCCGCGCCGCCCGAGGTAGTCGCCCACCAGCACCGGGTAGGAGGTCGCCACCCGCTTGCCGGCCAGGTCCGCCGCCGATGCCGCCCAGCCGGGACGGGCGGCGAAGCGGAAGGTCGAGCCGCCGAAGCCCAACCCCAGGTGCTCGACCGCCGCCGCGCCGGAGTCGAGCAGCAGGTCACGGCCGGTGATGCCGACGTCGACCGTGCCCGAGCCGACGTAAACGGCCACGTCGCGGGGGCGCAGGTAGAAGAACTCGGCGTCCGAGGCCGGGTCCATCAGGACCAGTTCGCGGGCGTCGCGGCGCTGGGCGTAGCCGCAGTCGCGGAGCATCTGGACGGCCGACTCGCTCAGCGAGCCCTTGTTCGGCACGGCGATTCGCAGCATCACAGCCTCTCGTAAACTTTCGCCAGCGGCACGCCGCGAGCCACCAGCAACAGTTGGACGTAGTACAACAGTTGCGAGGCCTCCAGCGCCAGGTCCTCGTCCGACTCGTGTTCGGCCGCCATCCAGGTCTCGGCCGCCTCCTCGATCAGCTTCTTGCCGATGGCGTGGACCCCGGCCTCCAGCAGCGCCGCCGAGCCGGACCCCGCCGGCCGCCCCTCCGCCCGCGCCAACAGTTCGCCGTACAACTGGTCAAACGTCTTCACAAGCCCTCAAGCCTACCGGGCAGTTCCTCGAACCGCCCCGCTACCCGGACCGCCGTTTGCCGCGGGCGAAGGCGATCAGGCCGGTGCCCGCCAGGAGCGCGAACAGGGCGATCAGAATCACGCCGCCGGCGGATCCGCCGGTGAAGTCGAGGGAATCGTCGCCGGCGCCCCCGGTGCGGGTGTCCGTCGCCCGCCCCGACGTACCGCCCGTGCGGACGGACGAGGTCGGTCCGGTCTCGCTCCCCGACGGCGCTGGCGTCGTCGACGGGACGGCTGAGACGTCATCCGGCGACTCCGAACCGCTGGGTTCGCCCGAGTGGGCCTCCTGGATGGGGCCGATCGAGACGTCGACGGTCACCTCGTCATCGTCTTGCAGATCAAGCCCTGTGGCGGCCTGCGCGAGCGTTTGCACCAGCAACAGGCCGGCTATCACCACCAGTGGGAACAACCACGCCCGCTGGCGCCTCAAGTAGGTGCGAATGCCGATCACCTCCGTTCGTAGACATATTGTTGCGTTCGGCGAATCGGGCCTCGGTCTCGCGCCGCCCGCGCTCCAGGGCCTCCCCCACGCGCCGGGCGACATCGCGCTTCGCCCGCCGCCGCGAGCGCAGCCAGAAGGCGAACAACCCGCCCCCCGCGACCAACAGCGCCAACTGCGGCCAGGGCACGGCCACCGCGGCGATCTCCACCTGCCCGCCGACCGGGAGTCCGCCGGTTTCAATCGTCGCCTCCGGATGGAAGTCCAAGTCCACCGTCAGTTGTCCCAGCGGCCAGACCCGCCTGACGGTGAAGCTGCCGGTCCTGGTCTCCCCGGGGGCGAGTTCGCCAGCCATTTCGCCGCGCCAGGTCTTGGCCCCGAGGCCGAACGGGCCGGCGACGCCGGCGCTGGGCGCAAGCGTCAGGCGGGTGTTGCCGGTGTTGGAGACGGTGTAATCGACCGTCACCGATCCGGGCTCGAACGGATTCCATTGGCCGGCGAAACTGGCCTTGGCGTCGACCTCGAGAGTCGAGACCAGCTCGCCGGTCACCCGGGTCATCACCCGGAAACCGACGCGGCTTTGGACGGCGACGCCGTGACCCTCATTGTCAGTCCCGGCCGAGTCGACCGACGCGGCCAACCCGGCGGGATGGTCCCCGGGCGCGGCGCCGGGCGGCGCCGTGACCGTGAACGGGAAGATGGCCGATTCTCCGGGGGCGAGCGTGAGGCGGTCTGGGGTTTGTATCCAGAGGCCGGCGTCGGTCGACTCTTGGCCCGCCGGCAGAATTGTGAACGATCCCCTTTGGGTGAACAGCCCGTCCGCCGCCTCGATCTTGAAAGTCACCTCGCGCTGGCTGAGGTTGCGCAACTCCGCGTAATCGGTCGCCGACTCGCCCGGGGCGAGCGTCAACTCCACCCAGGACCGGGTGTCCGGGGCGTCGGGGCCGGAGGGCTTGAACCCCCAAGTCACCACGTCGGCATCGGACTGGTCGGCCTGCGCCGCGGCGCCGGGAAGGCAAGCGGCCAGGGCGATCGCCAGCGCCGCGACGGCGCGTGATGGAATCCGCAAGCCCAAGGCCCCCTTTTGCTGGTCTCGAAGCTGCCCGCCGAGGAAGAAGCCCGGCTTACTCGAACAGTGACAGGGTCAGAGTTGACGAGTAGTTGCCGGTCGCCTGGGTCGGCGACGTCTTGAGGACCAAATCCGCCGTCGCGCTCCACGCGCTCTCGCCGAGGTCCAGCAAGTCTGCGGAAGACCCGGCCATGTACAGCAACTCCGAGGCGGCCAACCCGACATCCGGGGTGGAGTCGAGGGACGTGCCGACCGCTTGGCCCTCGGTCACCGTGCCGAGACCGTCATCCGAGCCGGCGGCCATCGCCGGGGTCCAGCCCAGTTGGCTGCTCGGGATGGTGTTGGTTCCGCCGTCGGAGAAGTCGGTCGCCTGGCCAACAACTGACCAGGCCGCGCTATCGGCGACGTCATCCGGATCGCGGGTGTCGCGAACTGTGACATTCGGCAGCGTGCCGGTGAATTCGCGGACCACCGTCGGAGTCGCGCCCGTTTCGCTCAGCGCGGCCGTCGGGCTCGCCACGGACAACGTCAGGGCTCCGGCCCCGAGCGGCGAAATCGTGACGGTGACCTTGACGTCCTCGTCGTCCACCTCGGCGGGATCGGCTGAGGCCGCCGCCTGGCCCATCAGCGCCAGCACGGATGCTCCAAAGACGCCCACCGCGACCTTGAACAATTTTGAACTCTTCATCGAATCCGTTTCCTTTCTGAAGAACGATTCGTCTTTTCGGCGCGGACCGTCCGCGCCAGGTCTTGGCGGCCTTCGCCCCGCCCGCTTTGCGCCGGGCGGGGCGAAGGCCGAAGGGCGCGATCAGCCGCAGCTGAAGGCGCCGTACTGGACAGTCACCGTGCGGGTCGCCGTCCCGCCCGGATCGCTGGCGTCGAAGTCGACCGAGCCCGCCGGGATGGCGGCGAGACGGGTTGCGAATGAACCTGAGCCGGACCGGCCGGGCGTGACATTGGCCGCGTCTTTGGACCCATAGGCCGTGACGGTCGAGATGTCCATTGTCACGCTGTCGACGTTCTTCACCGAGGTGTAGAGGTAGATCTTTCCGGCCACGCAGCGCGGCGAGACCGAAGCCTCCAGGTCGAGCACGCCCTCCGGGATCGCCTGGACGAGGAAAGGCGCCGCCCAGGTGTCGTCGCCGTCGGTGAACGTGACCGTCCCGTTGTACACGCCCGGCCGGGCGTAGGTGTGGCTTGAGGTGGCCGTGATCAGCGCCCGCCCGCGCCGGCTGGCGGCGGCGAAGTCGCGGCCGGCGATAACGGCGGCCGCGGCCTCGGCGCCATCGCCCCAGTCGACCGTGGCGGTGACCGTGCCGTGGTCGACCTCGGGCGCCGCCAGGGCGGCGACCTCGACGTCGGTCAGGGTCAGGTCTGGCCCGTACTCCAGGATCGAGCCGGCGGCCTCAAGCCCCCAGTCGGTCTCCGGTATGGTCCCGAAGTTGACGTTCTGGAACGACCAGCGGACGCCTTGCTCCTCAAGGCGGGCCTGGTAGGCGGCGTAGTCCTGGGTCAACGACTTGGGCGACCAGGCCTTCTCCGCGATTCCCGCGAAGCGCGGGAAGATCATGTACTCGTTGTCCAGCCCGCCGCGCATGTTCTCTCCCCACAGCGGCGCCTCGATCCCGATGATGTCCTCCGGCTTCGGGCCGCCCCAGGTGACTTGGGAGACGTTGTAGTTGCGGTATTTCTCGATGAACCACTCCGGATCCCAGTTGAACGCCTTCAACGACTCGGTGACCGGCGTCCGCCCGGGCGAGCCGGCGTACTGGAAGTCCAGGTAGACGTTGTTCTCCGGCGTGACGATGGTGGGGCGCCCGTCGTCGAACCAATCGGCCGTCACGTGCTGGCCGCTGGGGCTGTAATCCGACCAGTAGTGGTTGATCGAATCGGGGTTCTGGTAGCCGTCGACCCCTGGGTTCCACGAGTCGATCGTCTTGCCGTTGCGGTTGATGATGGCTTCCATCTGCCCGATCCAGTACTCGTAGTGGGCCGCCGCCATGCCGGAGACCTCGTCGCCGCCGATGTGGATGATCGGCCCGGGCGAGATGGCCGCCAACTGCGCGATGGCGACCTCCCAGAACGCCAGGCCGTTGGCCGTCTGCGGGAGCGCCGGGTCGGCGCAGAAGTTGTTCGTCCCGCTGCCGGCGCAGGTCACGTTGTCCCGCCCGAGCGCCACAACGTTGGCGGTGGCGTGGCCGGGGCTCTCGAGCTCCGGCAGGATCTCGATGTGCTGGGCGTTCGCGTATTCGACGATCTCGATGAAATCCTCTTGGGTGTAGAACCCGTTGACGCAGCCGCTGCCGTTGCAGCCGGTGTAGCCACTCATCTGACCGGTGGCGTGCAGCTCGAGGTTCTTGTACCGGTCTGGATCCTCCGGCGGGCCCTTGATCTCCAACCGGAACGACTGCGAGTCCGACAAGTGCATGTGCAAGATGTTCGTCTTGACGGCCGCCGCCGCGTCGATGATCGCCTTGACCTCCTCAACCGTGATGAAGTTGCGGGCCGGGTCGATCTGCAGGCCGCGGTGGGCGTAGCGGGGATAGTCGACAACCGTGATCGGGTCGGCGGTCCAGGCCACCAGCCTGGCCGTGTCGGAGTGGATCGGCGCCGGCAAGAGCTGGCGCAGCGACTGGAAGGCGTTGAACAAGCCGTGCTCGGTCGGCGCCGTCAAGGACGCGCCGGCCGAGGAGACGACCAGTTTGTAGCCCTCGTCCTGTGCCTTGTCGTTGTCGGCCGGCAGCTCGGGCACTTCCGCCTCGGTCAAGATGATGTCGCAGGATGTGACCGCCGCCATCTGGGCGGATGGCTGGGACTGGTCGACAACTGGCACCTCATAGCCTGTCGCCGGGCGCAGTTGGCCCGCCACGGTCTCGGCCAGGTCGACCAGGTCGGGATCGGACACGATCACGCGCGAGTCCGCCGTCAGCCTGAACGGATCGCCGGCGCCGGCCACTTGCTCGACCGGCGTGGGCAGGATCCGTCCGATGGCCGGTTCAGCCC
>JAIROU010000296.1 GCA_031257375.1 Bifidobacteriaceae bacterium | reverse complement strand
CACCAAGTGCTACCAGCACGCCGGGTTCACCCTTGACGAGTCGGATTCTCAGGTGGTCGTCGGCGTGTACGTCACCAAGGTGGAGGGCGCCACCGATTGTCCGGCGGACCCGGCACGGGCCTTCAAATGGGGCACCGTCAAACTGGCCGAGCCGCTCGGCGGGCGCGAATTGGTCCACGCCGGGCTGGACGAGCCGTACGTCGGTTTCGTTTGGGACTCGACCCCCGCCGCCGACCCGGGCCAGGGCCAGGACCAAGAGGGGCCCGCAGACGAAGGCTCCCCGGGCGCCGAGGAAGGCGGTGACGGCGAATGATCACCGCCGTCGTCATGATCGACGCCGAGGCCCATCTGATCCCGGAGGCGGCCCAGGCCATCGCCAACGTCCCGGGGATCGCCGAGGTCTACTCCGTCACCGGCGAGGTCGACCTGATCGCCATCGCCAAGGTCCGCCGCCACGAGGACCTGGCCGAGGTGATCGCCAACCGGGTGTCGAAGACCGCCGGGGTGGTCTCCACCCAGACCTTCATCGCCTTCCAGACCTTCTCCGCCGAGGACCTGGCCGAAGCCTACGACCTCGGCCTGGAGTGACTGCGGCAGTTTCAGCGCGATAGCTCGACCCAGCGGTCGAGGACGCGGGCGGCCGCGCCCGAGTCGACGGCGGTCGCGGCCAGCGCCATCCCCTGCCGCAGGCGCTCGGCCAGCGAGCCGTCGCCGGGGTCCAACCCGGCCCGGCCACCGCCCGCCACCAGCCCGGCGGCGGCGTTCAGAAGCACCGTCTGCCGGATCGGCCCGGCCTGCCCGTCCAAGACGCGCCGGGCGACGGCGGCGTTGTGGGCGGCATCGCCCCCCCTCAAGTCTTCCAACCGGATGGGGTCCAGGCCGAGGTCGGCCACCGGGTCGAGCACCTGGGCGGCCACCCGGCCGCCGGACGCCTCCCAGACCTGGACCGGCCCGGTGGCGGCCATCTCGTCCAGCCCGTCCTCCAACCCCCTGAAGACCAGCGCCGAGCCGCCGCGGGCCGCCAGCACACCGGCCATCAGCGGCGCCATGGCCTCGTCGGTGCAGCCGATGGCGGACGCGCGCGGCCGCGCCGGGTTGGTCAGCGGCCCGAGGAAGTTGAACACGGTGGCGATCTGGAGGTCGCGCCGAGCCACGGCGGCGTGCCGCATCGACGGGTGGAAGGCCTGGGCGAACAAGAACGCGACGCCGATTTGGTCGAAGATCTCCCGGATCCGCCCGGCCCCCAGGCTCAGGTTGACGCCGAGGGCTTCCAGCACGTCGGCCGAGCCGGATTTGGACGATGCCGCCCGGTTGCCGTGTTTGACCACCTGGGCGCCGGCCCCGGCCGCGACCAGCGCCGCCATGGTCGAGATGTTGACCGTGAAGGCCCGGTCGCCGCCGGTGCCGACGATGTCGATGGCGTCCGTGGGCAGGTCGATCGGCCGGGCGTGGCCGAGCATCGAGGCGGCCAGCCCGCTCAATTCGGTGACCGTCTCGCCTTTGGCGCGCAGGGCCACCAGCAGCCCGGCCAGTTGGACGGGCGAGGCGTTGCCGGACATGACCTCGTCCATCGCCCAGGCGGCGTCCGCGGCGCTGAGGTCGCGGCCGCCCAGCAGGGCGGTGATCAGGCCGGGCCAGCTCGCCCGCGGGGCTGCCACCGGCTCAGACTTGCTCTAACCCGACCAAGCCGACCACAGTCTCGGCCAGTTCGAAGGGGTCGACGGGCTGGAGCAGGGCGGCGTCCGCCCCGGACCAGGCCGCCAGCCAGGCGTCTTGCTGGCGGGCCAGCAGCAACAGGACGGTCGGCGCCCAGTCGAGCTCGTCGCGCATCTGGCGGGTCAGGCCGACCCCGCCCAGGCGGGTGGCCTCGTTGTCCATCACCACCAGGTCGTAGGTGTCCTCCTGGCACAGGATCATGGCCATCTCGTGCGTGGCCGCCTCGGTCCACTGGACCGGTCTTTGATCCGCGCCGATGGTGTCGCCGAGGGTGTCGATGACCTGGCCGCGCGCCTCGGCGTTGTCGCTGTAGACGAGTATGCGAACGGGTTGGCCGCCGACGGCGTCATCGCCGTCTTGGCCGTGCTGGCAGTCTGGGCTGGAATTGACTCGATCAGTTGGAGGCGCGCTCAGGATCATGGCCTAAATGTTACCGGTCGTCGGCCGACTGATGATCTAATGGTGGGACCCGAAACCAACGCCGACAGGAGAGACCAATGGCCCTTTACACGCTGCCCGACCTGCCCTACGACTACGCCGCCCTGGAACCGCACATCTCCGGCCGGATCATGGCGCTGCACCACGACAAGCACCACGCCGCCTACGTGGCCGGGTTGAACACGGCCCTCGACCAGCTGGCCGAAGCCCGCCAGGCCGGCAATTTGGCGGTCCTGCCGAAGCTGGAGAAGGATCTGGCCTTCAACCTGGCCGGCCACGTCAACCACTCCGTCTTCTGGCAAAACCTGACGCCGGACTCGCCCGGCCGTCCGGACGGCGCCCTGGCCGAGGCCATCGGCGCCGCCTTCGGCGGCTTCGACCTCTTCAAGGCCCAGTTCTCGGCCGCCGCCACATCGATCCAGGGCTCCGGCTGGGCGGCGCTCGTCTTCGAGCCGCTGGGCGGCCAACTGCTGGTGGCGCAGCTCTACGACCACCAGTCCAACCTGGCCGCCGGGCTGGTCCCGCTGCTCGTCTTGGACATGTGGGAGCACGCCTTCTACCTGGACTATCTGAACGTCAAGGCCGACTACGTGGCCGCCTTCTGGAACATCGTCAACTGGGACGACGTGGCCGCCCGCCTGGCCCGGGCGCAATAGGCCCGGGCCGGGTCGCCCAGAAGGCCACCGCCGCCGCGGCGGCCACGTTCAGCGAATCGACCCCGGCCGCCATCGGGATGGACACCACCTGATCGGCCAGGTCCAGGGCGTGCGCCGTCAGGCCGTCGCCCTCGGTGCCCACGAGCAGGGCCAGCCGCTCCGGGAGGTGGGCGGCGAAGCGGTCGAGAGGCACGGCATCGGCGGCGGGGGCGAGCGCCGCCACCGACCAACCGTCACCCTTGAGCGCGGCCAAAGCCGCCGGCCAGGGCTCGATCCGGGTCCACGGGACCTGGAAGACAGTGCCCATCGAGACACGCACGGACCGCCGGTAGAGCGGGTCGGCGCAGCGCGGGGTGACGAGCACCGCGTCAACGCCCAGCCCGGCCGCGGCGCGGAAGATCGCGCCCAGGTTGGTGTGGTCGACCACGTCCTCGATCAGGCAGAGGCGCCGGGCGGGGGCGGCCAGGTCCGCCCAGGCGGGCAGGGCCGGGCGGCGCATGGCGGCGATGGCGCCGCGATGGACGTGGAAGCCGGTGACTTGGCGCAAGACCGCGTCCTCGCCCACGTAGACCGGCGTGGCCGGGTCGAGCCGGGCCAGCAGCGGGGCCAGGGCCTCGACCCATTTGGGGGCCATCAGCACGGAGTGCGGCGCCAGCCCGGCGTCCAGGGCGCGGCCGATCACCTCGGCCGACTCGGCCATGAACAGGCCCCGCTCCGGCTCGAGCCGGCGCCGCAGCGCCACATCGGTCAAGCCGAAGTACATCCCCAGGCGCGGGTCGCGCGGGTCCGACACGGCGACAATCACCGGCCCAGGCTACCGAACCGACCGCCCGGTCGTCCGGACGCCGACGCCGATGCCGCCCGAGGCGCTCTTTGGGCGGTCTCGGCGCGGGCCGGGGGTGTGGGAAAATTGGGCCTGGCGTCAGCCCCAGGCTGAGCCCACCAACCCCGAGGAGGCGTGACAATGGCAGGCAAGACGGCGTTCGGCGTCGATGTTGGCGGTTCCGGGATCAAAGGCGCCCCGGTCGACCTGGACACCGGCGGCCTGTTGGAGGACCGCTTCAAGATTCTGACCCCGCAGCCGGCCACGCCGCAAGCGGTGGTGGGCGTGATCGCCGAACTGCTGGACCACTTCAAGCTCGGCCCGGACGTGCCGGTGGGGGTGTCCTTCCCGGCGCCGATCCTGGGCGGGGTGGTGGCCTGGATGGCCAACCTGGACCAGTCCTGGGCGGGCGTCGACCTGGTCGAGGCGGTCCGCCGGGGCACCGGCCGCCGGGCCACGGCCGTCAACGACGCCGACGCGGCCGGGTACGCCGAGGTCGCCTTCGGCGCCGCCAAGGACCATCCCGGCTCGGTGGCCGTGATGACGCTGGGCACCGGCATCGGCGTGGCCCTGATCACCGCTGGGAAACTGTGGCCCAACGCCGAACTCGGCCACCTGGAGATCGACGGCCAGGACGCCGAGACCTGGGCGGCGGCATCGGCCAAAGAGCGTGAGGGCCTGAGCTACCCCCGCTGGGCGCGCCGCCTGCAACGCTATCTGAGCGAGTTCGACCGGCTGCTGGCGCCGGACTTGATCGTGATCGGCGGCGGCATCTCCCGCAAACACGACAAGTTCCTGCCGCTGCTCGACCTGCGGCCGCAGATCGTCCCGGCCGCGCTGCGCAACACCGCCGGGATAGTCGGCGCCGCCGCCCTGGCCTGGCAGGAGGCCCACCCCAAAGGGTAAGGCGGATGAGCCGGCCTGTAAGCCGGGTTCTGTCGTTGAAGACGGCCATCCATCTAGGACCCGCGTTGCCGCGGGCCTCCAGCGGCCCACCCGGCGGCTCGAGCGAGCAACTCTCGAACGCCGCCTGTCTGGCCTTGCTCCGGGCGGGGTTTGCCGAGCCGCCCAGGTCACCCTGGGCGCTGGTGGTCTCTTACACCACCGTTTCACCCTTACCGCCGCCCCAAGGCGGCGGCGGTCTGTTTTCTGTGGCACTTTCCCGCGGGTCGCCCCGGGTGGGTGTTGCCCACCGCCCTGCTCTGCGGAGCCCGGACTTTCCTCGCCGGGCGGGCGCCCGGCGCGGCCGTCCGGCCGACTCATCCGAACCTCTATGCTACCGGGCGGCCGTCCGGTTGGTGCAGACGACCTCGGTTTTCCCCAGGTCCCACAACCTGAGCACATTGATCGAGCCGGGGGCGACCCGGAAGCTGAACCAGGCGTCCGGCGGGGCGCCTAGGGCCACGCCGATGGCCGCCCGCGTCGCCATGGCGTGCGACGCGATCACCACCGTGCCGCCGATGTGGGCCTGCGCCACCCTGGTCAGCCCGGCTTTGACCCGGCGGCCGACCTGTTCGCGCGACTCGCCGCCGGGCGGGACGTAGGCCGCGTCGGTGGCCCAGCGGTCGACGCCGCCCGGCCAGCGCTCATCGACTTCGGCCTTGGTCAGGCCGTCCCACTGGCCGAAGCCCTCCTCGATGAAGGCCTCGTCGGCCTCGACGGTCAGGCCCAAGGACCTCGCCAAGGCCTCGGCCGTCTGCCAGGTCCGGCGGGTCGGCGAGGCCAGCAACGCGGTCGGGTGGGCCAAGCCGAACCAGGGCACGTCGAACATCCGTCCGAGTTCGGTCCCGGCCGCCTCGGCCTGCAGGCGCCCGGCCGCCGAGAGGGGCGGCCCCGGCACCGCGGTGCCGGAGAAGATGTCGCGCTCGGTGTCCACCGACATGCCGTGGCGGACCAGGGCGACGGTGGTGATGGGACCGGCCGTGCCGGGGTGGGCCTGGGCGCCGGACCGGGCGGCCTGGGCCAGCCACACGGCATCGCCCACCGACGTGTCCGACGCCGTCCGGTCACCCGCGCGCCGCCCGGCGGGAGCCCCGCCCGGCGGCACGGCATCGCCCACCGACGTGTCCGACGCCGCCCGGTCACCCGCGCGCCGCCCGGCGGGAGCGCCGCCCGGCGGCACGGCATCGCCCACCGACGTGTCCGATGCCGCCCGGTCACCCGCGCGCCGCCCGGCGGGAGCGCTCCGGGGCGCCGTGGGCAGGTCCTTCTCGATGGTCGACCGCGCGTCCATGGCCCGGTTGGCGAGCGAGTCGGCGGCCTGGTTGCGGGCGCGCGGCAGCCAGGTGAAGGTGACCCGGCGGGCGCCGATCAACGCGCGCGCCTCAGCCGCCAATTTGGCCAGTTCCGGGCTCTTGACCCGCCAGGCCCCGGACATCTGGGAGACCACCAGGCGGGAATCCATGCGGACCTCCAACTTGGCCTCTGGGTCGATCGCCAAGGCCGCCCGCAGGCCCGCGATCAGGCCAGAGTATTCAGCCACGTTGTTGGTCACGTGGTCGCCCAGGTAGGCGGCCCGCTCGGCCAGCACCCGGCCGCTGGCCGCGTCGCGGACCAGGGCGCCAAACCCGGCCACGCCCGGATTGCCGCGCGAGCCCCCGTCCGCCTCGACTATCAGCCTCACAGGCCGGAGTCCTCGCCGCGCACCAGGATCCGGCCGCATTCCTCGCAGCGGGCTACGTCGTCCTCGGCCAACACTCGGATGGCGCCCAAGTCCGACGCGCTCAGATCCATGCCGCAGCCCTCGCAGCGGCGGGCGACCAGGGCGGCCGCGCCGACCCCGCCGAGGCGCGCCCGCAGGCGCTCGTAGAGGGCCAGGAGAGCCTCGTCCAGCCCGGCGGCGGCTTCGGCGCGGGCCGCCTGTTCGGCCGCCTCGGCCTGGCCGATCTGGCCCAACTCCGCGTCCAAGCGGGTTTGGGCGGCGGCGCCCTCGGCGCCCAGGCGGGCGAGCGACGCCTCCAGCCCGGCGACGGCCCGCTGGGCCTCCTCGGCCCGCTCCATCACCTCCAGGGCGTTTTCCTCCAGGGCGTCGCGGCGGCGGTCGAGGCTCTCGATCTCCTGCTGGAGCGAGACCAGTTCGCGCGACAGGCCGCCGCCGGAGTCCAGGCGCTCGCGGTCGCGCTTGCGGCGGGCCTCGACTTTGGCGATCTCGTCCTCCAGCCGGGTCAGATCCCGGCGGATGTCGCCCTGGCCGGCCTTGGCGATCTCCAACTCGCCGCCGACGATCTGCTCCTGGTCGCGGACCAGGGCCAATTCAGCCAGCGCCGGCAGCCCGGCCCGCTTGTGGGCCAGGCGGTGCAACTGCGTGTCATGGGCTTGGACGCTCAGCAGCCGCTGCTGGTCCCGGGCCGGGGCTTTCACACCTGTCTCCTTTCGCCGCGGCTGGCGTCTTGGGCGTGGTCGACGCGGGCCGTCCAAGGGTCGGCCACTTCCGGGTTGACCCAGGTGACCACCCTATCGCCGGTCGCCGCCAGGGCGGCCCGCAACTGGTCGGCCGCCCGCGCCAGCCAGCCCCATTCCGAGGCGGCGTGGGACACGTCGAGCAGGTACGGCTTGCCGCCGCCGTCGAACTCCGCCCGCTCGCGGGCCTCCAAGGCGGGGTGGTGGCGCAGGTCGGCGGTCACGTAGAGGTCGACCCCGGCCTGGCGGACCTCCTCGAACAAGGAGTCGCCCGACCCTCCGACCACCGCGGCATTTTCGACCAGCGCCCCGGGCGGCCCGGCCACTCGCACCCCGTGGTGGTTCGGCGGCAGCGCCCGCGCCAGGCGTTCGGCCAGGGCCGCCAGGGTGGCGGGAGGGCGCAGCGGCCCGACCCTTCCGATGCCGGCCTTTGGGTCGGCCGGGTCCGGCACGAGCGGGCCGGCCGGCTCCACGCCGATGGCCTGGGACAGGGCGTCGGCCACGCCGCCCAGGGCGGCGTCGGCGTTGGTGTGGGCGGTG
>JAIROU010000208.1 GCA_031257375.1 Bifidobacteriaceae bacterium | reverse complement strand
GGGCATGCCGACCCGCGTGGCCTGGTCCTGGACCGCCTCCTGGGCCTGCTTCTTGGTGCCGATGAAGGCCAGCGAGCCGCCCCGGCCGACAGTCTGCTTGATGAACTGGTAGGCGTTGTCGATCCGCTTGAGCGTCTGGCCCAGGTCGATGATGTAGATGCCGTTGCGCTCGGTCAGGATGAACCGCTTCATCTTCGGGTTCCAGCGCCGGGTCTGGTGGCCGAAGTGCACGCCGCTGTCAAGCAATTGGCGCATGGTGACAATAGCCATGTCTAGTTGTCCTCTCGGTTGTTCGCCCGCCCGGCCCTGGTCGGCCAGGTGCGCGCCTAGTGCGCCCGCGGGTGAGGAACCGGGCTGGCGCCCGGACCGAGTCCGCCCGCGCCTGGCTCGCTGGTCCAGGCTTGGGAGCACGCGAATTAAGCCGCCCTTGTGAACGGCCTCATGGAGTCTACCCCACCCGCTCCCCGCCGCGCCTCACGGGTCGGCAGACGGAGATTTCCCTTCTACCACCGGAGGCGATGACGCACTGGTTGCTGTCTTCACGATCGATGGAGACCTGGTCTGGGCGGAAACCTTCGGAGGCTCCGAAGACGATGAGTTTTTCGGGGTGTCCGGGGGTGGATCGGCGGTGGGTGGCGGCGCGGCTGGTGGCGCCGAACGGCGATGAAGGCGGGCTCAGCGGCATCGGGGGCCCAGAGTTTGCGTGATGTCTTCGATGGCCGCCACACAGGTGAACGGTCCTGGGAGCGCTTGGGCGAAGCCAAGGCGCTCGTAGAAGGCGCCGACGTCTGCGTCTACCGCGTGGACCAGCAACGTCTTCGCGCCGATGACCTGGGCGGCCGACGCCGCTCTCGCCGCCGCGTCTACCAGCAGTGCGGAGCCCAGCCCGCGCCCCTGGTGGTCCAGGTCGACGGCGAGGCGGGCCAACACAATCGCGGGAATCGGATCGGGCATGTTTCGGCGCAAGCGGCCCGGCGCCCCGGCGTGTTCGACCGATCCCGCCGCCAAGGTGTAGTAGCCGACCACCGCGCCGGGCGAGGAGGTGGGTGCGGTCACAAAGGTGCGGCTGGCGCGGCGCGCCTCGTTGGCGATGGCGCGGCGGACAAGCCACTGGTCCAGGCTGGCGTTCCCGCACGCGAATGTGGCCAAGGCGTCGTCCGGGCGGATGGGGCGCGGCTTGGTGTACAGCCTCATTCGAAAACCGGCGGCGCGGCGGCCAACTCGGCTAGGCCTGGCAGCACGCGCGCGGGGTGATCCAGGGCGGCGGTGAATCCAGCCCACGCCTGGTCGTCCAGCGCCCAGGCTGTGCGCCCCGCCAACGCTTCTTCGGCGCGGCTGACGGCGGCGGACACGGAGAACTCGGTCAGCGTCTCGCCGCGCTCGCGAGCGGCTTGCTCGATCAGCAAGCGCTGCGCGCGGCTGAGGCGCAGCGCCAGCCGGTGATCTTTGACTGTGGAAGATGGCATGCCACCGATGGTACGCCTTCTAGACGCACAGGTCGATGGGCGGCGCTGGCCTTGCCACAGCCCCTTACGGCGCGGGTCGGGCGGCTGCGGCGACCACACGGCATCGGGCACCTTCGGGGTGTGCTCTGGAGTATCCACAGGGTTTCTTTTTCTGGGGGGCGCCCACGCGATTCTTGCGCTACGACTGTTAGGCGTGACGCTCATCCCCCGGGCCTTGGCTCTGGCCGTCTGCTTGGCTGGCGCCTGGTCCTTGACAGCGCCGCTGGCCAGCGCCGCGCCGCCGGCCAAGCAGGCTGCCGACGCGCCTGTTCGGGCAGCGGCCGTCCAGGCGACCGCTGGCCAGTTCGTCTGGCCGGTGGCCCCGCCGGTCGAGGTCGTCCGGGCCTTTGACTTGCCCGCCCAACCGTGGCTGGCCGGTCATCGGGGGGTCGACCTGCGGGCCGAGGCCGGCGCCCAGGTCCTCGCGCCGGCGGCCGGGTCGGTCACCTTCAACGGCTGGATTGTCGACCGCCATGTGCTGGTGATCCGGCACGGCGACCTCGCCTCCACCCTCGAGCCCGTGCTGAGCGACCTGGCCGTTGGCGACCCGGTCGACCAAGGCGCCGCCGTTGGGACCGTGGCGGCGGGCGAGGCCTGGCACTGCCAGAACTGCTTGCACTGGGGCGTGCGCCGGGGCGATCAGTACCTCGACCCGGCCCTCCTGGTCGATCCCGCGCCGCGGGCGGTCCTGTGGCAATGACCCCGGACGCGCCGCCGCCTCGCGGGCAGGGGCTTGGACGGCTCCGCCCCGCAGACCGGGCGCCCGGCGCGCCGTCCCGCCCGTCCGCGTCGCCCGCCCCTGGCGGCCGGCCCTCGGGCGGTGTCACCTGGTCATTGACCCTTGACGGCTAGTCTTGGGCGCCGGAGCGGGGATGGGCTTGGGTGTACGAAGACCACAGCCGCTCCGAGGTCACATGCGTGTAGCGCTGGGTGGTGGCGATGGAGGCGTGCCCGAGGATCTCCTGAACCGACCGCAGGTCGGCGCCGCCCTCGAGCAGGTGCGTGGCGGCGGAATGGCGCAGGCCGTGCGGCGCGACATCGGCGATGCCGGCCTGCCCGGCCAGTCGGTGAACGACCTCGCGGGCCTGGCGCACCCCCAGCCTGCCCCCCCGCGAGCCCAAGAACAGCGCGCCGGACGCGGTCGCGCTCCCTTGAGCGGCTTTGACCAGGGCCGGTCGGCCCGACTCGATCCACATCTCCAGCGCCCGCGCGGCCGGCAGGCCGAACGGCACCACCCGCTCCTTGTCCCCCTTGCCACGGACCCGCACCAGGCGCTCGGCCAGGTTGACGGCCTCGAGGTCGATTTCCACGGCCTCCGCGACGCGCACGCCGGTGCCGTAGATCAATTCGACCAAGGCGTGATCGCGCAAGCTCAGGGGGCTGTTCTCGGTTGCCGCCGCCAGCGCCCGCTCCATCAGCGTCATGGCCTCGCCGCGCGTCAGGACCCTGGGCAAATGGCGCCCCGGCGAAGGGGTGTGGAGGCGGATGGCCGGGTCGGAATCGATCAGCCCGCTGGCCCGCGCCCAGCGGGTGAACCGCTTGATGGACGCCCCCCGGCGGGCCAACGACGCCCGCGCGGCGCCGCGCTCCAGGTGATCGGCCAGCAATTCGCGCAGGTCGTCGAGGGTGATCTGGGACAATTCCAGCGCCGAGTCGATCGCCAGGCGTTCCAGCAGGTCACTGGCGTCACGCCGATAAGCGGCCAAGGTGAGTTCGGACAAGCCCTCGCCCCGCAGAGCCGCCTCGAACTCGTCCAGCCGCTCGGTCCGCCAATCCTGAGCCGTCATGACCAACAGTATCTCGCGCCTCCCGCCTGGAAACGGGCCAAGTCGATCATCACGCGCCCTGCCTCGCCTTGCGCCAGGTGCCGCCGCTCTCGACCGCCCGGCCCGCCCGCTCCAAGCGCGCGAGCGCCGCCATCACCTGCGCGATCGCCAGGCCGCTGGCCGCGACCACGGCGGTCACCGTGGCCCCTTGCCGGACCGGCAGCGAGTCGAGCACTTGGCGGTCGGACGGCGCCAGGCCGTCAAGCAGTCCGGCCGCCACCGCCGGTTCGGCCGCCATGGCCAGTCCCAGCGGCGCCAACAGTTCGCGCACTTCGTCCGCCCCGGTCACCAGCGTGGCGGCGCCTTGGCGGATGAGTCGGTGGCAACCGGCCGACGATGCCGCCGTGACCGGTCCCGGCACCGCCCCCACCGGTCGCAGCAGTTCGGCGGCGACCGCTGCCGTGCGGTGCGAACCAGACCGCCAGCCCGACTCCGTCACCACTGTGACCTGCGCCAACGCCGCGATCAGGCGATTCCGGGAGAGGAATCGCTCGCGCCGGGGCGCCGCCCCGGGCGGCAGTTCGGAAACGACGGCCCCGTCTTGGGCGACAGCTTTGAGCAGCGCCTCGTTGCCCGCCGGGTAAAGACGGTCGACTCCCCCGGCCATCACCGAGACCGTCAGCCCGCCCTGCGCCAGCGCCGCCCGGTGGGCCGCGGCGTCAACCCCGAAGGCCCCGCCCGAGACGATGACGACGCCACCGGCCGCCAATTCGCCGGCCACCGCCGCGGTCACCATCTCGCCGTAGGCGGTCGCCGCCCGCGCGCCGACCACCGCCACGGCCGGGTTCAGCAGTTCGCCCAGTTGGGACGCCACCGCCTCGCCGCCGCGCACCCACAGGCAGAACGGCGCCTGCGCCCCCAGGTCCTCCAGCGCTGTGGGCCAACCCTCGTTCTCGGGGATCAGCAGCCTGCCGCCGATCACCCGCAGGGCTCGCAACTCCCGCCTTGGGTCCAGCCCGTCAAGGCGCGCCAGCCAACGCTCGCGGGCCTCGCCCTGAACCGCTCCGATCGCCGCGCCGCCGGCGCCCACCAGCCAGCCCAACGCCGCCGCTGGCCCGATGGCCTGGACCAGTTCGCCGGCCTGCCGATCGCCCGGCTCAGCGATCCGGCTCCAGGCCGCCCGCGCCAGCAACGGGTCGTCGGCGTCGAACGGCAAGCGCATCAGAGCCCCCTTTGCCTGAGCGTCATGGCGGAGTCGATGTCATCCGGGCTGGGGGCGTCGCGCCCGTCCAGATCAGCCATCGTCCAGGCCACCCGAACCACCCGGTCAACTCCGCGCAGCGACAAGACGCCCAGTTCCAAGGCCCGGTTGAGCCCGCTCTGGCAGAGTTTGCGATAGCCGAGCTGTTGGCGCAGCCAACTGCCCGGGGCCTCGGAGTTGAGCCGCCAGCCGAGGGCGGCGTAACGTTCGGCCTGGGCCTCGCGGGCGCGGGCCACCCGCGCCGCCACCATCGCGCTCGACTCCCCGGTCAGGGCCGCCGCCGAGCCCAGCGCGCCGACCGGCTCGACGTCCACCCACAGGTCGATCCGGTCGATCAACGGCCCGGACAGCCGCCCCAGGTATCGGCGGCGGGCGCTGGAGGTGCAGGCGCAGGCCTCGCCTCGGCCGAAAGCTCGCCCGCAAGGGCATGGGTTCGCGGCCATGACCAGGTGGAAACGGGCCGGGAAGCGGGCGGCGGCGTTGGCCCGGTGGATCACCACCTCGCCGCGCTCCAGCGGCTGACGCAGGGTCTGCAACACCCGCGGCGAGAACTCCGGGCACTCGTCCAGGAACAACACCCCGCGGTGGGCCAACGAGATGGCGCCCGGCCGGGGCACGCCGCTGCCGCCGCCGACCATGGCGGCGGGGGTGGCGGTGTGGTGCGGATCCTGGAACGGCGGCCATTTGATCAGCCCGGACCGTGCGTCAAGCTGTCCGGCGACCGAGTGCAGAGCCGTCACCTCGACCGATTCCTGTTCCGTCAGCGGCGGCAAGATGCCGGGCAGGCGCGAGGCCAGCATCGTCTTGCCGTTGCCCGGCGGACCCTGGAACATCACGTGGTGCCCGCCGGCCGCCGCCACTTCGAGCGCGTAGCGGGCGGGGGCCTGGCCGACCACGTCCGCCAGGTCGGGGCACGGCGGGCTGGCCGAAACCGGGGTCAGGGCGACGTCGGCCCTGGCCCGCCGGTCGGGGGCCGGTTCCGAGGCGTCGGCCCCGAGCAGCCAGGCCAATTCGTCCAGCGATTCGACGGCCAACACTTCCGCGCCTTTGACCAGGCGCGCTTCAAGGGCGCAGGCGGCCGGCACCACCACCCGCGGCCGCCCGGCCGCCACCGCTCCGGCCACGGCCGGCAAGACGCCCCTGACCGGCCGGACCCGCCCGTCCAGGGACAGTTCACCCAGGTAGACCGTCTCGGCCTGATCGGCCTGGTCGATCAGGCCGACCGCGATCAGCAGGGCGACGGCGATCCCCAGGTCGAAGCCGGTGCCGGTCTTGGGCAGGTAGGCCGGCGAGAGGTTGGCCGTGACGCGGGCGTGCGGAAACCTGAAACCGGCCGAGGCGACAGCCGCCCTGACCCGGTCGCGCGATTCACCGACCGCCGTGTCCGGCAGGCCGACCAGCACAAACGTCGGCAGGCCGGATTGGGCCAGGACTTCGATGTCAACTATGTGGCCGTCCAGGCCGGTCAAGGAGACACCCAGGGTGCGCCCGATCCGACTCATAGCGTGACCCCCTCGATGTGTTCGATCGACCGGCCGGCCGGGCCGGTGGTGACGGCGATGACGTCGATCCGCACCTTCTGCGCGTGCTCGCCGTGGGCATGCAGCCAGGCCGCCGCCAGTCGGCGCAAGCGGGCCAGCTTGCGGTACGTCACGGCCTCGGCCGGCGCCCCGCACCGATCATCGCGGCGGGTCTTGACCTCCACGAAGACCAGCGTCTCGGGACCCGGCTGGGCGATCATGTCGAGTTCGCCCTCTCGGCAACGCCAGTTGCGGTCCAGCACCCGCCAGCCTTTGGCGGTCAAGAAGGCGGCGGCGACGTCCTCGCCGTAACGTCCGAGCTCTCGCTGCGCTTCCACATCCACCCTCATAGCTTGGCCAAGACCGGCCCCGGCCGCGGCCGAGAAACGAAAAACCTGTGGAAAACTGATACATCCCATGTATTAGGAGGGCGCGACCACCGGGCGTCAGTCGGCCTGCGGCACGGCCGCGAAGACCTGGCTGGGATTGCGCAGCGCCGCCAACCGGCTGAGCGGCCAGAGCCGGAGCTTGGCCACCCCGACCACGTCCTCCAGGGCCACCGCGCCGCCCAAGGCCTCGCCCTGATGGATGCGCGAGTCGCCCGAGCGCGGCCGGTTGTCGCCCATCACCCAGACCGCGTCCGACTCCACCCGCACCGAGAAGGCGCCGACCGACGGCTCGGCGCCGGGCATCACATAGGTCTCGTCCAAGGCCACGCCGTTGACGGTGACCGGTGCGCCGCCGCCGGCGCAGGCGACCTCATCGCCGCCCACCCCGATCACCCGTTTGATCAGGAAATCCTCAGAACTGGCCGGCGCCAGCCCCAAGGCCTGGGCGAACCCCAGCAGCCAAGCCCCCAGCCCGGTCTGATCCGGCAGGGCGGCGTGCTGACTCGACCAGTCGCCAGGGTCTCGGAAAACCACGATGTCGCCCCGCCGGACCTCGAACAACCCGGGCGACAGCTTCGACACCACCACCCGATCATTGGTCTGGAGGGTCGGCTCCATCGACTCCGAAGGGATGAAAAACGATTGGATGACGAAGGTCTTCAACACGAACGCCACCACCAGCGTGGCCAGCAGCGTGAAACCGACGTCCACCCAGATCGAGCGGTAGACCAGGGGCGCCGCCGAGTGCCGGCCGGAGCCGTGCCGGGCGCCTCCCCGCAACATGGTCACGACTCGAGCCTAGTGGTCGCCCACCCCTGGGCGTCGGTCGGCCGGCGGGCCAGGCCGTCAGGGCAGATTGATGTCCGGCTTGGCCAGTTCTTCGATGTTGACGTCCTTGAACGTCACAACTCTGACCGAGCGGACGAACCGGGCCGACCGGTAGACGTCCCAGACCCACGCATCGGCCAGCTTGACCTCGAAGAAGACCTCGCCGCCAGCCGACCTGACTTCCAGGTTGACGTCGTTGGCGAGGTAGAACCGGCGCTCAGTCTCAACCACGTAGCCGAACAGGTTGACGACGTCGCGGTACTCCCGGTAAAGCGAGAGCTCGGCATCGGCCTCATACGACTCAAGGTCTTCGGCGCTCAAGAGTCACCTCCATCGGCGGGCGGCACGGCAGCAAACACCCGACCAGGGTTGCGCAACAAAGCCAGCCGGTCAAGCGGCCAGGTCCGAACCTGTGCCACTCCGACCACGTCATCCAGCGCCACGGCCCCGCCCAGGGGCTGGTCCCGGTGCGCCCGCGAGTCGGCCGATAGGAGACGGTTGTCGCCCATCACCCAGATTGCGCCGTCCGGCACCACGACGGAGAACCTGGTGGCCGAGGGCTGCGAGCCGGCAGCCACGTAGGTCTCGTCAAGGGGCACGCCGTTGACGGTCACGGGGCTGCCGCTCCCCTCGCAGGCGACGCGATCGCCCTCGGTCCCTATGACGCGCTTGATCAGGAAGTCCTTCGATTCGGCCGGCGCCAGGCCGATCCCCTCGGCGAGGGAGCGGATGGCGCCCATAAGGCCGCCGGCGGGCTCGTCCGACTCGGGCTGGGCGATCCAGCCGCCCGGATCCTCGAAGACCACCACGTCGCCCCGATGCACCTTGAGGATGCCGGGCGCCAGCTTGGTCACCAGCACGCGGTCGAGCTCCTCCAAGGTCGGCCGCATCGAGAGGGACGGGATATAGAAGGACTGGATCAGGAAAGTCTTCAGCAAAAAGGACAGCACGATGGCGGCCACCACCACAAAAGCCGCGTCCTTGGCGAAGCGGACGAGCGGCTTCTCCGGCTTCCGGAAGGCCTTTGGGTCGACCTGGAGCCGATGCCGGGCGGGCAAGCGCGCCTGATTCCGGATCGCCGCCCTGGTGACCGGGCTGGTGGCGGGCGCGGTCGCGGCGGGCGAGGGCTCGGCATCGGCGGCTTGGCGGACGTCCCCCGCCGAACCGTCTGACTGCCCGTCGACCGGTCGCACCATGTTAGCTTCTCACGTCTGGCTGACACTGTTCGGGCAGTGCCCAGGACCGGCGGTGCTCGGCGCAGGGTCCGAACTGGCGCAGGGCGTCGAGGTGGGCCGGGGTGCCATAGCCTTTGTTGGCCCGCCAGCCGTAGGCGGGGTAGACCCCGGCCAGTTCCTCCATCCGCTGGTCGCGGGCCACTTTTGCGATCACCGAGGCGGCGGCGACCGACGCGCAGAGGCGGTCGGCTTTGACCTTCACGCGCACCTTCCAGGCCGCCGTGGGCGCGGGCGAGAACAGGTCGTTCGGAGGCGCCAGCCAATTGTGTTTCCCGTCCAAGATGATTACCTCCGGGTGCTCGCCCAACTCGTCCAGCGCCCGCCCGCCGGCCAGGCGCAGAGCTTCGACAATGCCATGGCGGTCGATCTCCACGGCGCTGGCCCAGCCGATCGCGCGGGCGCGGCCCCAAGCCGCCAGATTCGGGATCAACCGCTCGCGCTGGGCCGGGCTGAGCAGTTTCGAGTCCGCCAGGCCGGCCGGCGGGTCCGGCGTGGCCGCCTCGACCACCACCAGGCCGACGCAGACCGGGCCGGCCAGGGCGCCGCGCCCGACCTCGTCCATGCCGGCCACGCTGGCGGCTCCGTTCGCCATCAGCGCGGCCTCGGTCAGGAGGGTCGGCCCGCCGGGCATCGCCGTCAGCCCGGCCGGTTCATTCGGACTGATCGTCGGTCGCGGCCCCGGCGGCGGCCTCGGCGCTGGGCGCCGCCTGGGCGGCTTGGCCGGCCCCGCGGGCCTCGCGGCGCTCGCGGATCTTGGCGGCTTTGCCGCGCCGCCCGCGCAGGTAGTAAAGCTTGGCCCGGCGCACGTCGCCCAGGCTGACGACTTCGATCTTGTCGATGATCGGGGAGTGCAGCGGGAACGTCCGTTCGACGCCGACCCCGAAAGAAATCTTCCGGACTTTGAAACTGGCCCGGACGCCATCGCCGGCGCGGGCGATCACCACGCCCTTGAAGATCTGAACCCGCGATCGGGTCCCCTCCACGACCTTGACGTGGACCTTGACCGTGTCGCCAGGCCGGAAATCGGGCAAATCGGTCTTCAGCGACGGCTGGTCGACTGAGTCGAGGCGATGCATGGCTACTGCGCTTCCTCGCTTGTCGCCGCAGGTCACAAGCGGACTCGGGCAGCCGGAGCGGCTGCGGTTGAACCGGGATTCGACTAGCGCCGCGCCCGTTGGTCCTAACCCCCTGCGGCGGGTGAGCGGGCGAGGCGCGCCGGGTGGCCATTTTGCCACATCCCGGCGGCGGGGCCAAACACGGGGGCGGGGCGGCGGCGACGCCGAGCGCATGTAACGCCCCGAGCCCAAATTGTCCAGTAAAAAGATGTTTAGCCTATCGCCCGGGGCCGTCCCATACAACAATCCCCCAACCCGCGCCAGGGACCTTCTGCCGCAAGGCGATGACCAGGCAATTCGTGTGCCGCGCCGGTCGCGCGGGGAATCGCCCGGCACCCCAGAACCGGCCCTGACGACGGCTAACGCGCCTTGGCGCGCTACTACTCAGGGCGTGCTAGCGGCCTCTGGTCAAGATCCTGAAACCGAAGCAGACTAAGCCCCGTAGTTCACCCATCAACCGATTACCCAGACCCAAAGGAAGGCAATGAAGCTCAAAAATGGACTTCGCGTCCTGTGGCGCAGCCCCAAAGAAATCCAAATTGGCACTGACCCCCGCCTGGCGCACACCATCGAAATCCTCCATCCCCGGGAGTTCGAGACGCTCAAACTGCTCGAAACAGAGCAGACGCCAGCGCGGCTGCGTCGCGTACACGCCCGCGCCGGCGGCGTGCGCGAGCGGGTCGACCAGCTTCTGGCCGAGTTGCGCGACCACAACCTGCTGGCGTCCACCAACCTGACCGCCGAGACCCAGGTCCCGCCGGCCGCCCGCCCGACCCTCGCGGCCGAGGCCGAGACCCGCTCCCTGATCGAACCGGACGGCTGGAAGACGCTGGCCCAGCGGGCCGGCCAGTCAGTGACCGTCTACGGGCTTGGCCGCACCGGCGCCCACGTCGCCTTGGCGCTGGCCGCCAGCGGCGTCGGGACCCTCCAAATCCACGATCCGCGGGCAGTCCGCCAGCGCGACCTGGGCCAGGTCTACGACCGCTACCACGTCCGGATGCCGCGGGCCGAGGCCGTCGCCCAAATCGTCAGCCAGCACTACCCCTCCTGCCAGATCCGCGCCCACCAGCGCTTCACCCGTCCCGACGCCGCCGTCCTGATCGGCGAGGAAGTCACCGACCCGACCCGCGCCGCCTACCTCACTCAGCGCCGCATCAACCATCTGGCGATCACCATCGAGGACATCTCGATCACGGTCGGGCCGTACGTCGTCCGCCAGGCGCCCCCATGCCTGCGCTGCCAGCGCCTCTGGGCGACGGAGCAGGACCCGTCCTGGCCGGCCCTCGCCACCCAGCGCTTCACCTGCTCCGCCATCCACGCCCGCGGCGAAGATCCGACCCTCGCCGCGATCGCCGGCAACCTGGCCGCCGCACAGGTCCTGCAAGCCCTGGCCGGCCAGAGCCCCGCCGCGCACGCCAAAGCCGCCACCATCTCGCTGCCCGACTACATCCCCCAGTGGCACGCCATCGAGGCCCACCCGCGCTGCCACAACCACCAGCCCCGCCAACCCGAGCCGGCGCCGACGCGCCCAGCGACGCCCCCGCCGCCTCTGCCGCTGCCGCCAGTCTGACGGGGAGCACGTCGAGGGCGGCCCCGGCGGCGCACGATGCCGTCAGCCCGCCCCCCAGCGGACGCGCGGACACCGCCCCAGCGCCGCACCAGGCCGACCGCCCGCCCCGGGACCTCGGTCACACAAACGGCGCCGACCAAGCAGGGCGCCAGGTCACCAGGGCGGGCAGGGGGCGGGCAGGGGGCAGTCGGGCCGCACATGGCGCCAGGCGCCATGTGCGGGGCCAGGTCACCAGGGCGGGCGGGCCACGGGCGGGCCACGGGCGGGCCGAACGGCGCCAACCGGCGCCGGCCGCACATGGCGCCAGGCGCCATG
>JAIROU010000182.1 GCA_031257375.1 Bifidobacteriaceae bacterium | reverse complement strand
CCACAGTCGACCAGCCCGGCCCGCGGGACCTCGTGCCCGCCCTGAGCGGCCTTCCGGGGATAAAGGTGTGTCCCCGAGTTTGAGACGAAAGGACCGTCCCCGGGTTTAGCGGCGGCGGCGGGAGAGGTGGGCTTGGGCGGCTTGGAGGGGGTCGGTGGGAGGGTAGGCGACTTGTTCTAGGGTCAGGCCGTGGGCGGGGGCTAGTTGGACCTGGGAGGGGCGGTGGGCTGAGGCCAGGACCAAGGCAGGCCAGGCGGGGTCTTGGCGGCCGGCGCCGACCGCGGCCAGGGCACCGGTCAGGAATCGGACCATGTGGTGGCAGAAGGCGTCGGCCCGCACGCAGATGTCGATCCGGCCGGGGCCGATCCGCTGGACTTCCAACTCCATCAGCTCGCGGACGGTTGAGGCGCCCTGGCGGGGCACGCAGAAGGCGGCGAAGTCGTGTTCGCCCAGCAACGGCGGGGCGCTCGCCGCCATGGCCGCCGCGTCCAGCGGCCGCGTCCACCAGGTCCGGCCGCGCTCGAGCGGGTCATGGGCGAAGGCCTGGTCGGCTATCCGGTATCGGTAGCGCCGCCACAGGGCCGAGAAACGCGCGTCGAAGCCCTCCCCCACGGGCGTCGCCGCGATCACCCTGAGGTCGTTCGCCAGGACCGCGTTCAGCCGCCTGGCCAGCGGTTCGACCGCCAATCCGGCGTCGGACCGGCCAGCCAGGCGGGCCACTTCGGCCACCGCCAGGTCGAGGTGGGCGACCTGGCCGAGGGCGTGGACCCCGGCGTCGGTCCGCCCGGCCACGGTCACCGGCGCCGGTCGGCGGATGATCCGCGCCAGGGCCGCCTCCAACTCGCCCTGGACTGTCCGCTGCCCCGTCTGCGCCGCCCAGCCGTGGAAGCCCGCGCCGTCGTAGGCCAGGTCGAGCCGGACGCGGACGCTCACGCGAACACCGCCACCGGCCGCCCGCCTTCGATCAGCGCCACCAGTTCGCCGTCCGGCCCGATCGCCGCCACCAGGCCGCCGATGCCGTCGGCCCGGCTACCAGCGCCGCCTTGCGTCCCGTCGCCCGGGTCGCGCCCAGACCCGCCCGCAGTCCGGCTGCCAGCGCCGCCTTGCGTCCCGTCGCCCGGGTCGCGCCCAGACCCGCCCGCAGTCCGGCTGCCAGCGCGGCCCTCGAGCGCGCCGAGCGCGCCGAGGCCGGGGTTGGGGGTGATCGATTGGCCGTGGGAGAGGCGGCGGACCTCCTCCGGGTCTAGGAGCCTGGTCGGCCACAGGCGCCTGGCGGCCGAGGCCATGGTTTCGACGGCTAGCCGAGGCACACCGGGGGCGCCGGAACCGCCTGCGGGCGGATCGCCCGAGAGTAGGTCGCGGGCGGGGAGCGGCTGGGCCTCGGCCACGTCGAAGGGGCCGATTCGCAGCCGGCGCAGGGCCGTCAGGTGGCCGCCCACACCCAAGCCGGCGCCGAGGTCGCGGGCCAGCGCCCGGACATAAGTGCCGGACGAGCATTCGACCACCACGTCCAAGTCAAGGTGCGGCCCCTCGACCCGAGACGCCAGCAAATCGAACCGCCGGATCACCACCGGGCGGGGCTTCAGGACCACTTCTTGGCCCGCCCGGACGCGCGCGTAGGCGCGCTGGCCGCCGACTTTGACGGCGCTGACGGCGCTCGGAACCTGGGCGACCGGCCCCCGCCAGGTTGACATGGCGGCCCGCACATCGGCCAAGTCGAGGCCCGCCGCCGAGCTTGAGAACAGCCTCTCACCAGCCGAATCGTCGGTCGTGGTGGCCGCGCCCAGGCGGATGGTGGCGGTGTAAACCTTGTCCAGGCCGACCAGATAGGTCAGCAGACGGGTGGCCCGGCCGACCCCCAGGATCAGCAGTCCGGTCGCGGCCGGGTCGAGGGTCCCGGCGTGGCCGATCTTCTTCGTCCCGGCCCAGCGGCGCACCCGCGCCACGCAGTCGTGCGAGGTCGGCCCGGCCGGCTTGTCGACCAGCGCCAGGCCGGCTGGCGGCCGGTCAGCCGCGAGCGCCCCCTGCCGCGCCGCCATCGCGGCTAGTCACCGCCGCCGCGACGGCCGCCGTCCGTACCGCCGATGCCGCCGTCCGCGTCGTCATCGTCGGCGCCAAGGGTGTGTCCCCAAGTTTGAGACGAAAGGACCGTCCCCGGGTTTAGGGCGGCATCGTCGGGGTGTTTGTACGGGTCTGGCTCGCCGGCGTAGGAGGCGGTGGCGGCCAGGGCGGCCACGGCGGCGTCGCGGGCGGCGGCCTCGCGCAGGGCGGACTCGATGCGGTCGGCGCCCTCGGGCAACTCGTCCAATTGGAACTCGAGCGACGGCGTCAGGCGCAGGCCGAGGGACTTGCCGACCTCTGAGCGGATCAGGCCGCGGGCCGAGGCCAGGGCCTGGGCCGTCTCGGCGCGGGCGGCGGCGTCGCCTAGGACCGTGTAGAAAACGGTCGCGTGATGGAGGTCGCCGGTCACCCGCACGTCGGTGATGGTGACGAAGCCGAGCCGGGGGTCCTTGACGCGGCGCGACAGCATCTCGGCCACGACCAGGCGGACGCGGTCGGCCACCCGGCGCACCCGCGGCGACGGCGGGGCGCCCATCAGGCGCGTTCCTTGACGCGGACCTCGTAGGTCTCGATCACGTCATCGACGGCGATGTCGTTGAAAGACCCCAGCCCGATGCCGCATTCGTAGCCCTCGCGGACCTCGGTCACGTCGTCCTTGACCCGCCTCAGCGACTCGATCGACAGCGACTCCCCGATCACCGTGCCGCCGCGCAGGACGCGGGCCTTGGCGCCGCGCCGGATCAGCCCGGAGCGGACCAGGCAGCCGGCGATGTTGCCGAACTTGGAGGACCGGAAGACCTCGCGGATTTCGGCGCTGCCCAGGCGGATCTCCTCGAACTCGGGTTTCAGCAGGCCCTTCAGGGCCGCCTCGACGTCATCGATGGCCTGGTAGATGACCGAGTAGAAGCGCACGTCGACGCCCTCGCGCTCGGCCAGATCCTCGACCCGCTCGGCGTAGCGGACGTTGAAGCCGATGATGATGGCGTTGTCCACCCCGGCCAGGTTGACGTCGTTCTGCGTGATCGCGCCGACGCCGCGGTGGATCACCCGAAGGTCGACGCTGTCGCCCACGTCGATCTGCAGCAGGGCGTCCTCCAGAGCCTCGACCGAGCCGGACACGTCGCCCTTGATGACCAGGTTGAGGGTCTCGACCTTGCCCAGCTCGAGGGCCTGGGTGAAGTCTTCCAGGGAGACCCGCTTGCGGCGCTTGGCCAAAGTGGCGGCGCGTTCGGCGGCGGCCCGCTTCTCGGCGATCTGGCGGGCGGTCCGGTCGTCGGGCGCCACCAGGAAGGTGTCCCCGGCGCGGGGCACCGAGGTCATGCCGATGACCTGGACCGGCCGGGACGGGCCTGCCTCGGCCACAGCCGCGCCGTGCTCGTCGAACATGGCCCGAACGCGGCCGTAGGCCGTCCCGGCCACGATCGCGTCCCCAACCTTGAGGGTGCCGGATTGGACCAGCGCCGTCACTACGGCGCCGCGGCCCCGGTCCAAGTTGGCCTCGATGGCCACGCCGCGGGCGTACTTGTCCGATTTGGCCCTGAGATCCAAGCCCACGTCGGCCGTCAGCAGCACGGCGTCGAGCAGGTCCTCGATCCCGATCCGCTGTTTGGCCGACACGTCGACAAACATGGTGGTGCCGCCATATTCCTCGGCCACCAGGTTGTACTCGGTCAGCTGAGCCCGGATCTTGTCCGGGTTGGCGCCCTCGACGTCGATCTTGTTGACCGCCACGACGATCGGCACGTCGGCCGCCTGGGCGTGGTTGAGGGCCTCGACGGTCTGGGGCATCACGCCGTCGTCGGACGCCACCACCAAGATGGCGATGTCCGTCACCTGGGCGCCGCGCGCCCGCATGGCGGTGAAGGCCTCGTGGCCGGGGGTGTCGATGAAGGTGATGGCCCGCTCGTTGCCCTCGTGCTCGGTCGTGACCTGGTAGGCCCCGATGTGCTGGGTGATGCCGCCGGATTCGCCCTCGACCACGCGGGTGTGGCGGATGGCGTCGAGCAGTTTGGTCTTGCCGTGGTCGACGTGGCCCATCACCGTCACGACCGGCGGCCGGGCGGTCAGGTCGGCGTCGGTCTCGGCGTCCAACTCGCCCTGCAGGTCGATGTCGAAGGAGTCGAGCAGTTCGCGGTCCTCGTCCTCCGGGGAGACGATCTCGATGATGTAACCCAGCTCGGCGCCCAGCGTGCCGATGGTGTCCTCGTCCAGCGATTGCGTGGCCGTGGCCATCTCGCCCAGGTTGAACAGCACCGTCACCAGCGCGGCCGGGTTGGCGCCGATCTTGTCGCCGAGGTCGGTCAGCGAGGCCCCCCGGCGCAGCCGGACGACCGTCGAGCCGTCGCCGCGCGGCAGCCGGATCCCGCCCAGCACCGGCGCGTCGGCCTGCTCAAATTCTTGGCGTTTGGCCCGCTTCGATTTGCGGCCCTTGGCCGGGCGCCCGCCGGTGCGCCCAAAAGCGCCCTGGGTCTGCCCGCGCCCGCCGGCGCCGCGACCGCGACCACCCGGCCCGCCGGCGAAACCGCCGGCGCCGCCCTGGCCCGGGCCGCCTTGGCCGCCGCTCGCGCCGCCGCGCCCGCCTTGGCCGGCGCCGCGACCGCGGCCGGGGGCCGTCGAACCGCCGCGACCGCCGCCGGGCGAGGCGGCGCCGGGTCCGGCGCCTTGGCCGAGCGAGGTCCGCCCGGGCATCATGCGCGGGCTGGGCCTTGGCCCGCCCGGCCGGGGCATGCCCTGGGATGACGCGAACGGGTTGTTGCCCGGCCTCGGGCCGCCCGGCCGGGGCGGCCGCATGCCTTGGGCGGAGCTATAGGGGTTATTGCCCGGCCTGGGGCCGCCTGGCCGCGGCCCGCCCGGCCGGGGGGCCGCAGGGGCTTCGGCGGTG
>JAIROU010000152.1 GCA_031257375.1 Bifidobacteriaceae bacterium | reverse complement strand
GCCGGGGGGGGGCGGGGGGGGGGGGGCGGGGGGGGGGGGGGGGGTGGGGGGGGGGGGGGGGGGGCGGCCGCCGGGGTGGGGGGGGGGGGCAAGGAGCAGTGCTTGTGGGGTTCTGCCCGGCCGTTCAGCGCTTTGGTGGACGATCCCTTGGCCGACGAGGAGCTGCTGGGTTTAGAGCTGGTCTACGGCCATGAGCGGCAGGGGAAAAGCCTGCGCAACTTGTTCGCGATCGAACGGATCTGCAGCGACAATGTGGGGCGGACGTTTGAGCCGGGCCCGGATGGGGCGGAGGCGACGGCGGAGCGGGTGGTGGAGTTCGCCGTGGCGAACGGCTGGACGGTGGTCGATCGCAACCCGGACAGCAGCGATTTCGCTGTCGATTTGTCGAAGCCCAGCCGGAATGACACAAGGGTGACGGCGTGGGTGCTGGTGTCAGACCGGTCCGATCGCGGCCCGGTGGTGTATGTGTCGATCCATTGATGCGCTGCCGCCGGGGTCGCCACTTGCCTCATCGGATCTTGGCGGCTCGCCGTCCGCCGTTCGACCACTGGTGGCACCCACGCAATCCCTTCCCGGCGCCGCCGTAGTCGAGGGTGCGAAGGCGTGCGGCAAGACCACGACCGCGCCCCAGGCGGCCGCGAGCGCGGTGCGGCTCGACAAGGACGTCGCGGCGCGGTCGGCCGACTTGGCCGATCCTTCTGCCCTGCTGGGAGGCGTTGCGCCCCGCCTGATCGATGAATGGCAACTCGCGCCCGAGGTTTGGAGCGCGGTTCGCGGGGCTGTGGACGACCGCCAGCAGCCGGGGCAGTTCGTGTTGACCGGGTCCGCCACTCCGGCCGATGACTTGACCAGGCACAGCGGCGTCATACCCTTCCTGCGGGTTCCGATGCGGCCAATGTCGGTGTTCGCGACAGGGCTGAGCACAGATGAGATCTCGCTGGCATCGCTCCGGCGTGGCGATCAACCCGCCTCGGTGGAGTTGTCGGATTCGTCGGAGTCGACGGCGCCACCGAACCAGACCGGCGCGTCCGAGCTGTCGGTGATCGCAGAGGCGGCCTGCCGGGGCGGATGGCTCGGCCGGACGGTGTCCATGTCGTATCGATCACAAAACTCGGCCCGTGACGGCACCGGCCCCCAAGACCAAGGGTGTGTCCCCAAGTTTGAGACGAAAGGACCGTCCCCGGGTTTACGATGCCGCCGGGCAAACCCCCAGCCCCGGCCTGGGACCCGGCCCGGCCCGCCAGGCCGACGCCCATCGCGAACCCGCCCGCGCCCTCGGGGAGGCATCTCTTAGACTTGACCGCGTGGTGACCGAGTTCGAGTGCGGCCGGCCGGCGGTGGCGGGGCGGACGATCCGCCTGCCTTATGTGGCCAGGGCCGGCGGCCTGGCGGCGCGCGAGTTCTTAGAGGTCATCGAACTGCCGGGCGGACTGGGCCAGGTTCCGGGCCAGGTCCGCCAGCCGCTGCTGCGGCTGTTGTCGGTGGCCGCCGGGCTGAGTTACTTCAAGGCCTTCGCCCCGGCCGCCATCACGGCGCCGGGCGGGTTGACGGCCCGGGAGCGCGACTTCTTAGACCAACTGGTCAACTGCGGCCTGGGCGAGTTCGCCTACGTCAACTCCTTGCCGGAGGTCTTCGACACCAAGATCGCGGCCCCGGAACTGCCCCAGGCCGACGGCCCAGCCAGCCCAGCCAGACCCGGCCAAGGCCGCGCCCTGGTGGCGGTCGGCGGCGGCAAGGACTCGATCGTCTCCATCGAGGCGTTGAAGGCGGCCGGGTTCGAGTTCGAGCTATTCGCCGTCAACAGCTTCAAGCCAATCACTGACACCGCCGCCGCCGCCGGGCTGCCCCTGCATCTGGTAGACCGCCGGATCGATCCCGGCCTGCTCGAACTCAATCAGGCGGGCGCGCCGAACGGCCACGTCCCGGTGACCGCCGTCAACTCGCTGCTGGCGGTCCTCTCAGCGCTGGCCCTCGGGTTCGATTCGGTGGTCTTCTCCAACGAGGCCAGCTCGTCGGCCGGCAACCTGGTCTGGCAAGGTCGCCAGATCAACCACCAGTGGTCCAAGAGCCTCGAGTTCGAACGGCTGCTGCGCCAAACCCTGCCCGCCGGGGCGCCGCAATACGTCTCGCTGCTGCGACCCCTGAGCGAACTTAGGATCGCCCGCCGGTTCGCCCAGTTGCCGACCTACCATCAGGTGTTCACCAGCTGCAACAGGGCCTTCAAACTGCGCCAAAGCGAGCGGACCAGCTGGTGCGCCGACTGCCCCAAGTGCCGCTTCGTCTTCCTCGGCCTGGCCCCGTTCCTGTCCCGCGCCGCCGTCTTGGAAATCTTCGGCGGGCGCGACATGTTCGCGGACGGCGCCCAGCTGCCCGGATTCTGCGACCTGTTAGGAGCCGGCCCCGGCGCCAAGCCGTTCGAATGCGTCGGCGAGGCCGCCGAATGCCGCGTGGCGCTGGACCTGCTGCGCGCGCACCCCGACTGGCAGGACCACGCCTTTCTAGCCCGCCCGGAGTTGCGCGACGTCCACGCAAGCCCGGCCGAGCAACAAGCCGTCTTCACCTTCCGCGAGCACGAGCACTGCCTACCCAAGGCGCTGGAGGCAGTCGCCCGTGCGATTTGAGGACCTGACCGGCCGGTCGGTCGTGATCTGGGGGGCCGGGCGCGAGGCGCGGGCCGCCCACCAAGAACTCGCCCGGCGCGGGATCGACTCCACCCTGGCCGTGACCGACCAGGCCACCGTGCCCCAGGATCTGCGCGCCATCACCGCCACCGGCCCCAAGGCGGTCGCGCGCCTCGAATCCGCCCAGGTGATCGTCAAGTCCCCGGGCATCGCGCGCACGGCGCCGGCCTTCCGCCGGCTGGCCGCCCTGGGCGTGCCGCTGACCTCGCTGACCGACCTCTGGCTGGCCGACAACGCCCGCCGCACCGTCGCGGTGACGGGGACCAAGGGCAAGAGCACCACATCGGCCCTGATCGCGCACCTGTTGCGCAAGGCCGGGGTGGGCGTCTCGCTGGTCGGCAATTTGGGCACGCCGGTCACCGCCGAGGCCGCCGATGCCGCCACGCTCGCAGTCGCGGAGATCTCCAGCTACCAGGCCGCCGACCTCACCGTGTCGCCCCGCCTGGCGGTGGTGACGTCGCTCTACCCGGAGCATCTGCCCTGGCACGGCGGGTTCGAGCAGTACGTCCACGACAAGCTCAACCTGGTCGCCCACGGCCCGGAGGCGGTCATCATCCCGGACGGCGCGGACGAGTTGGCGCGCCTGGTGGCCGACCGGGCGGGCCCGGCGACCCGAGTGATCCGTCCCTCCGACGCCGGCCTGACAGTCACGGCATCGAGCAAAACGGCATCGGGCAAAGCGGCGGGCCTGGGCTGGGAGGGGGTCGGCTGGTTGGCGGCCGCCGACCTCCCGCTGCGCGGCGCCCACAACCTGGCCAACGCCGCCCTGGCCGTGGCGGCGGCTGACCTGGCGCTCCAAGGCTTGGGCCGGACCTGGGCCAGGTCGCTCGAGCCGCTGCGGTCGTTCGCGCCGCTGGCCCACCGGCTCGAGCCGGTGCCCTCCGGCGACGGGCGGACCTGGATCGATGACAGCTTGGCGACGGCGCCCGAGGCGGTGGTGGCGGCCCTCGCCGCCTACCCCGACGCGCGCGTCACGCTGCTGCTCGGCGGCGCCGACCGGGGCCTCTCGTTCGCGCCGCTGACCAGCTACCTGGCCGGGCGCCCGGCGCGGAACCGGGTCGGCATCATCGCCGTGGGTCCGGCCGGCCGACGCTTCACCGCCGAGGCCGCCAGCGCGATCGGAGGCCGAGACGAAGGCGGCCCGGCCAACGGCGACGGCGCCGCGAACCCCGGCGGAACGGCAACCGGGGCCGCGGCGGTCGGGCCGAGGCTCGCCCCCGACTTCGCCACCGCGCTGACCTGGGCGAGCGCCAATCCGGCGGACTCGGACATGGTGATGCTCTCCCCCGGCGCTCCGAGCTTCGACGAGTTCGACAGCTTCGAGGAACGCTCGGCCGCCTTCCGGGCGGCGGCCGCGGCCGCATAGGCCCAACCCGCGCGGCGCTCAGTCCGCGACCCAAGCACCCCGCATTACGAATCTCAAGCGCCGAGTCAAGTCTTCACCGAGCCGCCCCGCGCGGGGCGCGACCCGTCAGTAAGTGGAAGCGGTCGTCAACGTAGCGGAGGAATTCCAAGCTCTGACGCCATCCAGCTGGGTGCAAACGTAAACGGTGCTGCTGTGTCCAGTCACAATTCCCGCCACGGTGACGGCCCCGGAAGTTCCATTTGCGTAGTAGCAGGGTCCTCCCGAGTCACCACCAGCGAAGCCATTGCTGTCCGAGCCCGAGCCGCCTGTGCTGTCGTGCCGCATAACCGTCAGATGACCCGTGGTCACCCCCGAGACGACACGAGTTTGGCTCGTGGACGTGACAAAAAACCGGCAGACCTGGCCCGTCGTTGACCCAGAACTACAGATTCCCGAATTGACGGGCCTGGTCGACCAGTTTGCAGCCGTTAGATTGAGGGTGACCGTGTCACTCAGCCCCCCTGCGTATGTACGTGGGTAATAACGGTGCTGGTAGAGCAACTTCCAATCGCCATAGGCACCGGCGTTCGTAGAATAAGAGGTCGTGTACTGACCGCCGACGAACGACCCGAGGTTGTAGTACCACGACGAAGTGCAATGGCCTGCGGTTAGCATGGTCTTGACCCCGTTCACGATGAGCGGGACGCCGCTCGAGCAGCGCCCGACCGTGCTCGTGTTGCATGTGCCGGTGGTCGGGCAAAGCGCGGCACCCATGTAGTGCGGCTCCGCGTCGTCGTCCTATCTGTTGTACGCGGCGACCATCTCGCTTCTAGAGACGTCGGTGTCCAGTGGCACGTCGCTCCCGACTATGGCGATGACCGCCGCCTCGGCCTCCGCGATCAGTTCGTCGGCGGGGGCATCCGCCTTGTCGCCGTACCCCCGCGCCTCGACCAGAAGGCCCCCAGATGTGACATCTGGCCCGATCCCAGACAGCCCCAACTCGGGCAGGCCGACCGCGACGACCTCGGCCACCAAGTCGTCCATCTCATCGGCCGACCTGGGGACGTACTGGAACTCCAGAGTCTGGTCCGGATAGAGCGCCGCGACTGCAAGGAGGTCCTGCTCGGCCTCGTCCGACCCCGGCTTGATGAACACCACCAAGCCTTGCCGGTCTGAGCAGTAGGCCGAACCCGCCACTTCCGCCGACCGCAAGCTGACAATCTCGGCAATCTTGTCCCCCATCTGAATGGCCGCGTCAGAGAACTCCCCGTAAGCGAGCGCCGCGCCGGAATCATCGAACTCAAGGCAAGAAGCCGCCCCAGGGTCACTCATGGGTGCCGTCAATGCCACGTCGACGGATTCCTCAAGCGACTGCTCGGCGGCGAGTCCGGCCCCGCAGGCCGTCAGCCCGCCCACGACGATCACAGTCATTCCTAACACGGCCAAAGAGAGTCTGAAGCATTTCATTTCACTCCTCCTACTGCCGAGCCAACCAGAAGGCACCGTGCTCTCCGGCCTGTTGCCCATGGCTGTTAGGCTAAAACACATTACCGCTGAACTCCGGTCAGAATGGCTTATACTTGCCTTTGCCCATCGCACAGCCGTTCTGTACTCCATCCTGCTTAGGCGGCTGGAGCGATGACAGATGCTCTGACGATGCGGTAGCTGACGCAAGAACCCACACAAAACCTTGACAAACTCGCGCGCCAGGCAGCAATATGCACAGCCAAAGATCAACACCGCGATTGGCATTGACGGGTCGGTGGGCTCCCAGTCCACCGGCACTCCTGAGCCGCGAAGATCCGCCGCGGCGGACACTGTTTACGGTTGGTTCTGCCTGGTTGATTCTGGGGTTGGGGTTGCGGGCGGCTCGGACAGATAGTGCGGTTGGTAGGCCGGCAAGATCCCAACGGGCGAGCGCGGCTTGCCAGTCATACGCCGATCAACCACCTGGGCCAGGGCTTCAGCGAGCAGGGACGTGTCCGTGTTGTGCTGGACCAGGAAGCGTCCGGCATTGAACTTGGCTCGAAACCGCCTTCCACCGGATCGGCGGCGGCCTGCGCGTACCTGGTTTTGACGGCCATCGACTCGAGCGCGTTCAGCGCGTCTTGGCCCTGCTCATCGAACAGATTGCGGAGCGCCTTCGTGCCCGGCCAGAAGTAACCCTCCCAGTCGGCGAGGTCAGCCACGTCCGCGGATCCGTTCCACGCCGCGCCTAACGACCTCATCAAAGCTGATGCGCCCGCGGAGAGCTTCCCTGATGTCTTCTTCGTGGTCGGGATCATGGTACGAATGACCAGCAGCGGCAAGACCGGCGTCGGCTAGAAGCAGCGCCTGGCCAATCTGCTCCTCGGTTAAGACCGTCGCCATGGCAAGCCTCCTTCTCAAAGCCCTATTCTACCCAACAGGGTCCCGCGCCGGACGCCGCGGTCCTCGCTGCGCAACCGCTACCCCATGACGGGCACGCGGCCGCCCTCTGCCCAAAACCAGGGACTGACCTGCGCAAACGAGCCGCCTCCGGGAATCGCTGCCCAGACCCATTTCTAACGTTCGATCGGTTCTCAATGGGTTGCGCGGGGTCGCGCCGCCCTCCGAAAGCTGCCGCTGACCATGGACGATGCCGCGCCCGGGCCTTCGTCGCTCGGCACCGGTTCGCGCTGGGCCGAGTTCCCAACGCGATGGCGCGCAGGCCAGTTCGCCACGCGGTTCGGGGCGCGGCGCCCGAGGCGGCGGCGGCTGCGACCGCATAGGCCCAACCCGCGCGGCGCTCAAACCGCGACCCAAGCACTCCGGCCGCGGCCGCTCCGGCAGCGGCCGTCCGCGGGCGGCGCCGCGCGATCACCGTGCGCTGTGTCAGGTGTTGACAAGCTCCCTTCTAGAGACGTCCGTGTCCAGCGGCACGTCATCGCCGACTATGGCTCTGACGGCCCCCTTCTCGCCGTACCCTATGCGCCTCGACCAGGAGGCCGCCCGAATCGATATCCGGCCCGATCCCCGACAACGCCAACTCGGCAAGGCCAGCCGCGACGACCTCGGCCACCAAGTCGTCCATCTCATCGGCCGACCTGGGGACGTACTGGAACTCCAGGGTCTGGTCCGGGTAGAGCGCCGCGACCGCCAGCCGAAAGGCTCCGCGCTCCCCGGCCCGCCGCCCATGGCCGATTCGTTTGGAACAAGGTACCACCGAACCCTGGGCAGATCGACGTGACCGGGCGGCATCGTGCATCGGTTGATCGGTTGCGTCAGACCCTCCTGCCAGGATGGTGCCATGACTAGAGAGAACGGCGAGTTGATCGTCTACCGGCGGGACGGCGTGGTGCGGGCGCAGTTGCGGACAGGTGGGGGCACGGTCTGGCTGTCGCAACGCGGGATCGCCGACCTGTATGCGACGACCGTCACGAACGTGAACCACATCATCCGACGCATCCTGGATGACGGCGAAGTCACCGAGGCAACTATTGACTCAGAGTCAACAGTTCGATCAGAGGGCAGCCGGATGGTTCGGCGCGAAGTCAATGTGTTCAACCTCGACATGATCTTGGCTGTGGGCTACCGGGTGGGTACCCGGCAGGCGGTGCTGTTCCGGCAGTACGGGATAGACGAGGTGCCCATTGAACACCAGCGTGCCGCCCCGGTTGAGAAACCGGGTGAGCGCGCCGCTGAAGCGGGAAAGACTTCGCTGGTCGACGTGCGCCGGG
>JAIROU010000074.1 GCA_031257375.1 Bifidobacteriaceae bacterium | reverse complement strand
GTTCCAGTTGAGCTTCGGCAGGGAGGGCACCCCGAGCCACGACACGTACTCGGGCGCCGGCCCGTCTGTCCGCCCGGCGGCCCCGGCCCCAGCGCCGGCCGGCGGCTCCCACTGGGCGTCCAGCGCCCGCTGCCATTGTCCGATGTCGAGCGGGCTGTTCTCCGGCCAATAATAGAACGACTGTTCCTCGTTGGGCGGGATTTCGCCGCGCCGGGCGGCCAAGGCCCGTTGGAACCATTCGTGGCCCGAGCCGGTGTGGTTGGCCGTCAGGTCCCCGATCAGGCGGATGCCCCGCCGGTGCAGGGCGGCCGACAGCTCGATCAGCGCCTCGTCCCCGCCCAGCAGCGGGTCCACCCGGTCGAAAGTGGTCGCGTCATAGCGGTGGGTCGAGCCGGCCGGGAAGAACGGCGTCAGATAAACCAGCGAGACGCCCAGGTCGGCCAAGTAATCGGCCCGCTCGGCCACCCCGAACAAGTCCCCGCCGAACCACTGCCGGACGGCCGCCTCGCCGCCGGCGGCGGGCCGATCATCCCACCCGGCCGCCCGCGCCCAAACCGGCGCCCCAGCCGACCCGGCCCGCCCCGACCGCGCGAACCGGTCCGGGAAGATCTGGTACCCGATGGCGTCATCGGACCAAGCCGGCGGCGGGCCGTGAACCGTCACCAGAAAGTCCCCCAAGGCCGACACGTCGCGGTCGAAGACCCCCCGCGCCGTCACCCAGTGGTACCCGCCCTCGCGCGCGACCAACCAGCGGTAGCGGACCTCGGGGTTGTCGACCGGCAAGACCGCCTGGTACCACGTCTCGGCCAGGTCCGAGGCGATGACGCGGGCAGGCAACCTGAGGGGGTCGCCGTCGCGCATCACCCACAGCTTGACCGCCGTCTCGCCCCACCCGGCCGGCACCCGCAGGCGCACGGCCACCCGGTCGCCCAGCCGGCGCCCCCGGCCGTCCACGTACAGGGCGGACCCGTCGTGGTGCGGCCGGCCCAGCCAGCTGGACGCCGCCATGGCGCGGCTCACCCCTTGACGGCGCCCGCGACGGCCCCGCCGACTATGTACCGCTGCAAGAACAAGAACAGCACCACCACCGGCACCGAGACCATGACCGCCCCGGCCGCGAAGACCCCGTAGTTGCCGGTCTTGTCGCCCTGGAGCAGACCGTACAGGCCGACCGCCAAGGTCATCGAGTCGGCCGATTTGAGGAACATCGAACCGATGATGAACTCCGAGATTATCCCGACAAAGGCGAGCATGGCGGTGGTGGCGATGATCGGGATCAGGATTGGGAACAAGATCCGCGAGAAGACCTGGAAGTGCGACGCCCCGTCGATGATGGCGGCCTCGTCCAGCGACTGCGGGATCGAGTCCAAGGTGCCTTTGACCAGCCAGACCTGGCCCAGCGCGCCGCCCATCAGGCAGAGCACGTAACCCGCGATGGTGGACAGGCCGAAGATTGGGAAGGCCTCGCCGAGCTGGGTGAACATGGAGTAAAGGGCGATGATGGCGAGCACGTTGGGGAACATCATGATCAGCAGCAGCGCCAAAATGCCGACCCGCCGGCCGGTGAAGCGCAGCCGCGAGAAGGCGTAGGCCGCCAGCGCCGAGCAGAGGATCTGCAAGACGGTCACCACCAGGCAGACGATCAGCGTGTTCAGGTACCAGCGCCCGAACGGCCCCTTGTCGCCGCCCAGCAGGGCGGCGTAGTTGTCGAAGGTGATCTTGGACGGGAAGACCGACGAGGCGGTGGTCGACCCGCTGGGGTCGAGCGAGACGCCGATTATGTAGAGCACCGGCACGCCCACTATCAGCACCATCACGATGCCGATGATGTAGCGCCAGCCGACTTCCACCCACCAGCGTTTGCGGCTGCCCGCGGTGTGTCGGTGCAGTTGGGCAAGGGGGGCGCTAGCGCTCATGTCAGGTTCTCCAACCTCTTGGTGATCCGGAACTGGACGGCCGCCAGCACCCCGGTCAGGACGAACAACAACACGGACATGGCCGAGGCGAAGCCGAAATCGGTGCCCGAGCCGCCGAAGGCCTGTTTATAGATCATCGAGATCAAGATGTCTGTGCCGCCGCGCGTGAACTGCCCGGACAGGGACGGGCCGCCTTGGGTCAACAACTGGATGGCGTTGAAGTTGTTGAAGTTGAACGCGAACGAGGCCACCAGCAGCGGCGCCACCGAGATCAGCAGCAGCGGCATGATGATCCTGAAAGTGGTGCTCAGCCCGGTCGAGCCGTCGATCCTGGCCGCCTCTTTGACGTCGCCCGGGATCGACTGCAACGCGCCCGTGCAGACTATGAACATGTACGGGAAGCCCATCCACAGCTGGACCAAGATGACCGCGATCTTGGCCATCGTCGGGTCCCCGAACCAGTTCACGTCCAGGCCGAACAACTGGTTGATCAGCCCGAAGTCCTTGTTGAAGAACTGCGACCAGATCAGCAGCGAGATCATGCCGGGGATGGCGTAGGGCAGGAGCAAGAACGCCCGCCAGCCCTTTTGGCCCCGGACTCGCTCGTCGTTCAGCGTCAGCGCCAAGAAGAAGCCGAGCAGGAAGGTCAGGCAGACCGAGGCCAGCGAGAACACCAGCGTCCAGGCGAAGGCCGCCAGGAACTGCGTCCGGATGCCCGAATCGGTCAAGAGCCGGCTGTAGTTCTTCAGGCCGACGTTCTGCAGCCACGACTTGCCTTGGAAGCATTTGCCGTCCGGGGCGACGAAGCACTGGGCGGTCCCGACCGTCTGGTTGGGGTAGACCACCCCGGCGTCGGAGACCAGCCGGTCACCAGCGGCATCGTACTTGATCGTGACCTTGCCCTGGTAGGCCTGCGTCGGGGTCTGCGGCTTGATGGCGGCCTGCCCGTCGCCGGGCGCCGCCACGTCCATGGCTTGCAACTCGGCGTAGGCGGTGTTGATCTGCCGGGGGGTGAGAAGCTGGTAGCCGGGCACGGCCGTGACGCGGCCGTCCGCGACGGTCGGCGCGTCCCCGTCCCAGGGCGCCAACGCCTGGCCGTGGCGGCCCGCCAAAACCGTCTGGTCGGCATCGTCCATGGAGATCAGGAAAAGCGTGAACGGGCCGTCGGCGGCATTCTGGTCCGCGGCGACCCCCACCGCCATTGTGTAAATCGGGGAGTCCGGCGTCCGCTTGAACGATTCGCTCTCCACCGCCGCGATCATGTCTTCCTTGCTCGAGCGCGAGCCGTCCCCGAAATTGGTGAAGGAATAGCTGACGGTCAAGACCACCGGGATGATCAAGAACACGGTCAAAAAGGCGGTGCCGGGGAAAAGGTATTTGCCCGGGATGAAGCGTTTGGTCAGATAGATCGCGAAGATCAGGACCACGGCGGCGACCATGACGGCCAGCCACATCCACATCTTGTAATGGATGAGCAGCGGCACGGCGTAGACGCCGATGGCGAGGACTATCCCGAGGAAGATGATCTTGGCGATCAACCCGGGCAGGGTGGTGTTCCTCTCACGCGGGACGGAGGCGGTCGGCGCCGGACCGGCGCCTGGCTGTGATGTGGAAGTCATCAGCGACCTTTCTCGGAGGGATTTGGCGTGTCGGCGCCGCGGCGTTTGGACGACCTGGCGGGCACGCGGTCTGGGCTGGGCTACTGGACGGCGTTGGCGACTTCCTTGCCGGCGGCTTCAAAGGTGGATTTCGGGTCGGCGCCCCCCACCACGGCCGCCTCGGCCTGGCCGAGCGGACTCCAGACGGCGTCCATGGCCGGAATGCTGGGCAGAGCCTTGGCGCTTTCGGCCAGGTCGAGGAACTGCATCAAGACCGGGTCGGAGGTCTTGAGCTCGTCGGCCAGGGCGTCTTGGGCCGGCACCCGCGCGTCGACGTCGTTCATCGCCCTGGTGATGGTGATGTCGGACAGCAGGTCGTTGACGAATTGCTGGGCGAAAGCCGGGGACTTGGCGTTCGAGGCGACGAAGAAGGCATGGACGCCGAGCGGGGGCTCGGCCGGGTCCAAGCCGGCGAAGCCGGGGATCGGTGAGAGCGTGAAGTCGATGCCGGCCTTGCGGATGTCCGCCAGCGCCCACGGGCCGGACACCAGATAGGCGCATTTGCCCTGGTTGAACAACTGCTGGGAATTGTCGCCGGTGATCGAGGTCTTGAGGACGCCCTCGGCGCCCAACTGACCGATCTTGGTGGCGGCCTGGACGCCGCCGCCGGCGCCGATCCCGATGTCGGCGGTGTTGTAACTGCCGTCAGAGTTAGCGCCGAAGATGTAGCCGCCGCCGGAGGTGAAGAAGGGTTGCATGTGATAGGCGTCGCCGGACTCGCCCACCTGCAGGCAGAGCACGTTCTCGCCGCCGCCGGCCCGGCCGGCCGCGATCATGTCCTCGATCGTCGCCGGGGCGGCGTTGTCGGTCAGGGCGTTGTTGACGAACAGCCCGAGCGTCTCGATGGCGTAGGGCGCTCCGTAAACCTGCCCGCCGTAGGAGACGGCGTCGATGGCCGTCTGGCTGACGCCCGAGGCGCTGATCTGGATCGGCACGACGGCCGAGTTCTGGACCAGCTTCCCGGTCCAGTCCTGGGCGCCGATCACTATGTCGGGGCCGTTCTTGGCCTCGTTCGCGGTCACAAAGTTGGCTTGCAAGTCAGTCGCCACCGTCTGGACCACCGCCGTCAGGCCGTTCTTCTCCGCCCAGGCCTTGAGCGGGGCCTGGAGGGCTCCGGTGCGGTTGGCGTCGGCCCAGATGACCAGATCGGCCTCGCCGCGGTCCGGCGTTTGACCGCCGCAGGCCGTCAGCCCGGCGGTCAGGCCGACCACGGCCACTGCGATCACTGCTAAGCGTTTCATCGCCCCTCCGATATGCGTCCTATGTTGGAATTGGCGCCATGAGCCCCGACGCTCGAGTTGCTGGACCTGACCCGATTGGCAATAGGCACTGCTCGTATCCTAGTCCTGACGCCGGCCCCCGCCCGTGGCGCAAGAATGCGCTTTAGCGCCCAAATCCCCGGTGCGGGCGGCTTTTGACGGATCTCCCCCCATCCATCTTTGGTTTCTCGGTGCGGCGGCGCCGCTTTGAGGCGGCCCGCGATGTGTCGGCGATCTCCCGCGTCGGAGACGGCCGGGTCCCATTCTAGCCAGCCGCCGGGACGGGCCTTGACCGCCGCGGTGGTCCGGGGGCCAGCCCAAAGGCTGATAGTTTGGCCGAGGCGTGGTAACCGGCGACGGGGGAAAGGAGCCGCCATGGCCAAGCGTGAGGCGCGCGCCTCGATCGAGTGGCGGGCCGACCGGACGCCGGTCTGGGCGGCCCGGATCCTGGGATTCGCGGCCGTCTGGGCGGTGGCGGCCTGGCCAATGGAGAAGCTGTTCCCGCACGCCTACCGGGTGATCTGGCTGGCCTTGGACGCGGTCAACCTGCCCGGCAACGCCTCGCTGTTCAACTGCGCCGCGCTGCTGGTGCTGGCCTCGGCCATCCGCCATCGCAAGCGGGCGGCCATGTGGGCCGTGATCATCCTGGTCGAGGGACCGGCTGTGGTCTACGCCGGGATCCTGATGGGGGCCTGGGCGGCTGGGCTGGACTGGTCCGGCCTGGTCTATCCGGGGCTGGTCTTCCGCCTCGGCTTGGACACCGTCCCTGCCCGCGTGGCGGTCAGCGCCGCCGTCGCGATCGCCATCGCGGTGTGGCTGATGGCCCGGCGGCGGGCCTTCGGCGCGCCGGTGTCGATGCGGGCGGCCGGCCGGGCGGCCCTGACGCTGGCGGCCGGGCTGTCGGTGGCCGGGCTGTGGGCCTTCGGCTGGGCCGTGGCCGTCGGGGAGAAGACGGCATCGCTCGGCCTGAAGGCCTGGTGGGCCGTCAACGTGGCGCTGGGGCAGGGGCCGGAGGAGATCGTCACCGGCGTCTCGATAGTCGGCCGCCAGCACTGGCTGGAGCCGATCACCGACCATATCGCGCCCGGCTGGGTGGCCCGCACCACTTCCATCCTGGCGACCCTGGCGCTGCTGGCGGCGCTGGTCGTGTTCACCCGCTCGGAGCGGCACCTGCCGGCCATCACCGGTGAGCAGGAGTTGGCGCTGCGCCGCCTGCTCTGGCGCCACGGCGAGGGGGACTCGCTCGGCTATTACAACTTGCGCCACGACAAGTCGGCCGTCTTCTCGGCCGACGGTCAGGCGGCGGTGGTCGGAAAGCTGGTCGGCGGGATCCTGTTGGCGAGCTCCGACCCGGTCGGGGACCGCGCCTCGTGGGCGGACGCCATCGGCCGCTGGATCGACCTGGCCAGGCGCCACGGCTGGACGCCGGCGGTTGTCTCGGCCACCCGGCGGGGGGGCCGGGCCTGGCAGGCGGCCGGGCTGCGCTCGCTCGAACTGGGCGACGAGGCGATCATCCACCCGGACCGGTTCTCGCTCCGCGACCGCCGCCTGCGCGATGTGGCCGAGGCGGCCCGGCGGCTGCGCCGGGCCGGTTACACCGTCAAGGTCAGGCGTCAGCAAGACATCGAGGCCGATGAGATGGCTGTGCTGGCGCGCGACGCGGACTTCTGGCGCCGGGGCGACGAGCGCGGCTTCTCGATGACGTCCGGCCGGGTCGGGGACCCGACCGACGGGCGCGACCTGATAGTGACCGCGCACGATCCGGACGGCCTGGCCAAGGCGCTGCTGACGTTCGCGCCCTGGGGGCGGCGGGGCGTCTCGCTGGACATCATGCGCCACGACCCGAGGGCTCACGGCGGCACCACCGAGCTGATGGTGACCGGGCTGGTCGAGGCCGCCCGCGACCTTGGGATAGAGCGCATCTCGCTGAACTTCGCGGTCTTGCGCCGGTTCCTGGTCGACGGCGGCGAGGTCGGCGCCTACCCGATGGCCCGCCTGGTGCGGCGGGTCTTGCTGCTGGCCTCGCGCTGGTGGCAGATCGACGGGCTCTACCGCTCGAACGAGAAGTACGCCCCGGACTGGCAGCCGCGGGTGATCTGCTTCGACCGGGGGGCCTCGCTGGCCGAGGTCGTCTTGGCGGTCGGCCGGGCCGAGGGTTTCCTGCCGGACAACTCGCCGGACCGGTTGCTGCCCGGCGGCGGGCACCCGGACCGGCGGCCCGACCCGGGCCTGGTGGCGGCGGTCGAGGAACTGGACCGGTCGCAGTTGGCGGCCCCGCAGGCGGACTTGGCGGCGCCCGACGCGGCCGCGGCGGGGCGCTTGGCCCACCGGTCGGCCCTGGCGGCGGCCGGGGTGGAGTCCAACCCGGTGGCGGTGCCCCGGACCATCTCGCTGCGCGACGCCCTGCGCCTGGCCGAGGGCCGTGTCGGCGTCGGAACCGGCGCCGAGCCCGCCCAGAGCGCCCAGCCCGGCGAGCCCGCCCAGAGCGCCCGGGCCGACGCCCTCGACGGCATCGGGCAAATCTCGGCGGTCGGGCGGATCCTGCGCAAACGCGACCACGGCGGGGTGGTCTTCGCGGACCTGCGCGAGGGCGTGGCCGAACTTCAGGTGATGCTCCGGCGCGACCGGGCGGCCGGTTTCGAGCTGTTCAAACGCCACGCCCAACTGGGCGACCTGGTGTCGGCGACCGGGCGGCTGGCGCTCAGCCGGACCGGGCAGCTGTCGCTGGACGCCGACGGCTGGCTGATGGCGGCCAAGTCGGTGGCGGCCCCGCCGTCGAAACGGCGCCTGGCCGATGCGCCGGTCAAGCCGACCCCGGCCCTGGCGCGGGCGCCGCACTTGGTGCTGGCGACCAACAACCGGGCCTTCGAACTGATTTACGCGCGCTCGGCCGCCACCGCCGGCCTGCGGGCGGCGCTGCGCGAGCGGGACTTCATCGAGGTCGAGACGCCGATCCTCCAGCCGATCCACGGCGGCGCCAACGCGCGGCCCTTCAGAACCCACATCAACGCCTATGACATGGACCTTTACCTGCGGATCGCGCCCGAGCTGTACCTCAAGCGACTGGCCGTGGGCGGGGTCGAGCGGGTCTTCGAACTGGGCAAGAACTTCCGCAACGAGGGCGTCGACCGCAAGCACAATCCCGAGTTCACGTCGTTGGAGGCCTACCAGGCCTTCTCCGACTACGACGGCATGCGCCTGTTGACCCAGGATTTGATCCGCTCGGCCGCCCTGGCCGTGCACGGCCGGGCGGTGGCGGTGGCGCCGGACGGCCGGGAGGTCTCGTTGGCGGGGGATTGGCCGGTCGTCACGGTGCACGATGCCGTCGCGGCGGCTTTGGGGGAGCCCGTCGCGCCGGACATCTCCTTGGCCGGGGCGCGGGCGCTGGCCGCGCGGGCGCGGGTGGCCTGCCGCGACGAGTGGACGGCTGGGGAGATAATCTCCGAGCTTTATGACGAGTTGGTCGAGGGCCAGACTTTCGAGCCGACCTTCTACAAGGACTTCCCGGTCGAGACCTCGCCCCTGACCCGCCGCCACCGGTCGATCCCCGGCCTGGCCGAACGCTGGGACCTGGTCGCCTTCGGGGCCGAGGTCGGGACGGCTTACTCGGAGCTGACCGACCCGGTCGACGAGCGCGGCCGGCTGACCGCCCAGTCCGCCAAGGCCGCCGCCGGCGACCCGGAGGCCATGGAGATCGACCAGGACTTCTTGAACGCCCTCGACTTCGGACTGGTCCCGACCGGCGGCCTGGGCCTGGGCGTCGACCGCGTCGTGATGACCCTGACCGGCACCAACATCCGCGACACCCTGACCTTCCCCTTCGCCCGCCCCGCCTAAACCCGGGGACGGTCCTTTCGTCTCAAACTCGGGGACAGACCTTCGGCCGGGGCGCGAGCCGCCGGTCCAGGCGCTCGTCCAGGCGCTCGTCCAGCCGGCGGCAGGCAGGTCTTTTGGCTTCGGCCGCGCTCGCCGTCAGACCACCGCCAGGCGGACGCTGGGGTCGACCGCCCGCAGGTCGTCGGGATCCGAGGTCACCACGGTGTGGCCGCGCCGCCTGGCGTGGAGCGCCACATGGACATCGACGATGCCGACGTGGCCGCTTTTGCCCGCCAGCAGGCCGACGGCACGGGCCGTTACCTCGTCCAGCGGCGGCACCTGCACGGCTGGGTCGCCGAGGAGTCGGGCGACGCGGGCCTGCCTGGGCCCGCCGCGCCATGCCTGGGCGACCACCCCGGCCGGGACATCGACCGGGAGACCAAGGTCCGCGGCCCGGCGCAGCAGGGCGCGGATCTTGGGCTCGCCGCGCTCCAGCGCGAGTAGCGCCCCGGTGTCGAGGGTCAGTCCGGCCGCCACCCCCTGGGCGGACCTCGCGGCTGGCCGCGTCATTCCAGGCCCAGCGCCCTGTCGGCCCAGGCCAGGTCTGCGGCCCCGATCGCGCCCAACTCCCGGTCCAGGTCGTCCAGCAGGCGCGCCAAACTGTCCTCACGCTCGGCGCGGGCAAGCGCCGCGCTGACGAACCCTGACACAGACGCCGCCCGTCCCGCGCTGACCGCGCGGCGGGCCGCCTCCACCTGATGGTCCGGCAAACTAACCGCTATCTTCTGAGTCATACCGGAATCCTACCGGCGGTACCATCAAAGTCATACCGGCGCCGCAGGAGGCCGTCTGAGTCCAATCGCCTTCGCGCCGGGCGCCCTTCGTCACGGGACCGGGCGGGAGGATGCCGTGCCGAGTCGGGCGCCTGACCGTGACCAGCTAGAACGCTTCAACCGGACCCGCCGCGGGCGACGGGCCGCGGTCGGCAGGCTGGCTGGCCGCCTGGCCCGACCTGTTGGAGACGATGCGAGCGAACGGTTTCGAGGTCCGCGACACCACCGCCCAGGAATTGGCCGCCGCGAAGATCCGCACCGGTCTGAAAATGCCGGACGCTTGCGTCATCGCGGCGGCCAGGGCTGGGGCCGTGGAAGCGGTTCTCAGCCTCGACCAGCGGGTGGCGCGGGCCGCGCGGGCCGAAGGCTTCAGCGCTTAGAATCCACGGGTGAGCGCATGGATTTGCGGTGGGGCGCATAATCATGCGTTAGGCTTGGAGGATGAGTTTCAGCGTGGCGGTGGCCGGGGCGTCCGGGTACGCCGGGGGCGAGGCCTTGCGGCTGCTGGCGGGCCATCCCGAGGCCCGGATCGGCGCGGTCACGGCGCACGCCAGCGCGGGGCAGCCGTTGCGGCCGCACCAGCCGCATCTGGCCAGCTTGGCGGACCGGGTCCTGGTCGAGACCACGCCGGAGAACCTGGCCGGGCACGACGTGATAGTGCTAGGCCTGCCCCACGGGCGGTCCGGCGAACTGGCGGCGGCGCTGGAAACGGTCAGCCGGGACTCGGTGGTGGTGGACCTGGGCGCCGACCACCGCCTCGAAAACCCGCGCGACTGGGCCGATTATTACGGCGGCGAGCACCCGGGGACCTGGACTTACGGGATGCCCGAACTGGTGGTCGGCTGGCCGTCGGGGCCGTCGGGGCCGCCGGGGCCGCCGGGGCCGCCGGGGCCGTCGGGGCCGTCGGGACCAGCGGGTGGGCAACCGCCAACGCCGATGCCGCCCAAGCAGCGCCCAGCCCTCAGGGGCGCCAAGCGCATCGCCGTCCCCGGCTGCAACGTCACCGCCGTCACCCTGGCCCTGGCGCCGGGCCTGGCGGCCGGGGCGCTGGACTCGACCGACCTGGTGGCGGTGCTGGCCAACGGCCTGTCCGGGGCGGGCAAGAGCCCGAAGCCGCATTTGCTGGCGGCCGAGGTCCTGGGCGCGGCCAGCCCCTACGCGGTCGGCGGCGGCCACCGGCACATCCCCGAGATCGTCCAGAATCTGGCCCACGGCGCCCGGGCCAGCGGCCAGGCCCGGCCGACCATCAGCTTCACGCCCACCCTGGTGCCGATGAGCCGGGGCATCTTGGCCACCGTCACGGCCAGGCCGGGACCAAACTTCCAGCCGGGCCGGCTGCGCGAGCCCTGGCAGATCGCCTACGCCGACGAGCCGTTCGTGACCCTTCTCCCAGAGGGCGAATGGCCGTCGACCGCCCACACGCTCGGCGCCAACACGGCCCTGATCCAGGTCGCGTTCGACGCCAGGGCGGGCCGGATCGTGGTGGTCGCGGCCATCGACAACTTGGTCAAGGGCACCGCCGGGGCGGCCGTGCAGTCGATCAACCTGGCGCTAGGCTGGCCGGAAGCAACCGGACTTGAACGAAACGGAGTGGCCCCATGACCGTGACCGCGCCCAAGGGCTTCAGAGCCGCCGGCTTGGCCGCCGGGATCAAGCAGAGCGGCGGGAAAGACTTCGCGCTGGTCGTCAACGACTCCCCGGCCGCCACCTCGGCCGCGGCCGCAGTCTTCACCACCAACCGCTTCGCCGCCGCCCCGGTCCTGGTCAGCCGCGAGGCCGTGGCCGCGGCCCAGGGCGGCTGGGCGGTGCCAAGGGCGGTGGTCCTCAACTCCGGCGGGGCCAACGCCTGCACCGGGCCGGACGGCTACGACGAGGCCCAACAGACCGCCGCCGCGCTGGCCCGCCGACTGTGTCTGAAGACCGAGGAAGTCCTGGTCTGCTCGACCGGATTGATCGGTGAGCGGCTGCCGGTCGGCAAGATCCTGGCCGGGATGCATCTGGCGGTGATCGCCTTGGGGGCCACCGACCAGGCCGGGCGGGACGCCGCCGAGGCCATCATGACCACCGACACGCGGCCCAAGACCGCCGTCGCCCGGCCCGAGGGCGGGGCCTACGCCATCGGCGGCATGGCCAAGGGGGCTGGCATGCTGGCCCCGGAGCTGGCCACAATGCTGGTCGTCATCACGACCGACGCCCTGATCGACCAGGCGACCGCCCAGCAGGCCCTCGACCAGGCCTGCGGGGCGTCGTTCCAGCGCATCGACTCGGACGGGTGCATGTCCACCAACGACACCGTCATCTTGCTGGCCTCCGGGGCCAGCCAGCACCAGCCGGACAACCAGGATTTCACCAGCCAACTCACCAGCCTGGCGCAGGACCTGGCCGGCCAATTGATCGCGGACGCCGAGGGCGCGCGCCACGAGATCGCCGTCAAGGTGACCGGCGCCCTGACCGAGGCCGGCGCGCTGGCGGTGGCGCGCGCCATAGTCCGCTCGAACTTGTTCAAGACCGCCATCGCCGGCGACGACCCGAACTGGGGCCGCATCCTCAGCGCCGTCGGCACGGTCCCCGCCGATGCCGCGCCGTTCGACCCCGCCCGGGTAGGCGTCGAGATCAACGGCGTGGCGGTCTGCCGCGACGGCCAGGCCGGCGAGCCCCGCGAAAAGGTCGATCTGGCCCCGCGCCGGGTCGACGTGGTGGTCGACCTGGCGGCCGGCCCGGCCGAGGCGACCATCTGGACCAACGACCTGACCCGCGAGTACGTCTCGATCAACGCGGACTACTCCTCATGACAGCGCCCGCCCCAGACCTCGGCCCCGACCAGAAGGCGGCCGTCCTGATCGAGGCCCTGCCCTGGCTGGAGCGCTTCGGCGGCGCCGTCGTGGTGGTCAAGTACGGCGGCAACGCAATGGTCGACGCCGGCCTCAAACAGGCGTTCGCAGAAGACATGGTTTTCCTAAGAAGGGTCGGGCTGAAACCGGTGGTGGTCCACGGCGGCGGCCCGCAGATCAACCAGATGCTGCGCCGCCTGGGGATCGCCTCGGAGTTTCAAAACGGCCTCCGGGTGACCACGCCGCAGACCATGGATGTGGTGCGGATGGTCCTGACCGGGCAGGTCAGCCGCGAATTGGTGGGGTTGATCAACGCCCACGGGCCGTTCGCGGTCGGCATGTCGGGGGAGGACGCGGCGCTCTTCCAGGCCCGGCGGCGGACCACCAACGTGGACGGGATCGAGATCGACGTCGGCTTGGTCGGGGAGGTCGCGCACGTCAACCCGGGGGCCGTCCGCGACCTGCTGGCGGCCGGGCGCATCCCGGTCATCTCGACGGTCGCGCCGGACATGGACGATTCCGCCCAGGTCCTCAACGTCAACGCCGACACGGCGGCGGCCGCCCTGGCCATCGCCTTGGGCGCGCGCAAACTGGTCGTCTTGACCGATGTCGAGGGCCTGTACCGGAACTGGCCGGACCGGTCCTCGCTGATCAACAAGTTGACGGCGGCCGAGTTGGCCCAGCTGTTGCCGGGCCTGGAGTCCGGCATGCGGCCCAAGATGGAGGCCTGCCTGAGGGCCGTCCGCGCCGGGGTCCCCCAGGCGCACGTGATCGACGGCCGCCAGCCGCACTCGCTCCTGACCGAGATTTTCACCGACCAGGGCGTCGGCACTATGGTGGTGGACCCGCCCGGCCAGGCGGTTCACGATGCCGCTCAGGTGGTTCACGATGCCGACCAGGCGGTGCACGATGCCGTCGGGTGAGGCCGCGATGGCCCAGTACCGGCAGCGCTTGTTGCCGGTTTTCAACCCCGCCTTGGTGTTGGCGCGGGGGCGGGGGGCGGTCGTTTGGGACGCTGACGGGCGCGAATACCTTGACCTATTGGGCGGGATCGCGGTCAACGCCTTGGGCCACGCCCATCCCGCCTGGGTCGAGGCGGTCTCGCGGCAGGCCGCCAGGCTGGGGCACATCTCAAACCTGTACGCCTCGCAGCCCCAGATCGATCTGGCGGGCAAGCTGCTCGAGATCACCGGGGCCGGGCCGGGGGGCAGGGTCTTCTTCGCCAACTCCGGCGCCGAGGCCAACGAGGCGGCCTTGAAAGCGGCCCTGCGCCGCTCCGGGACCGGCGCCGACCAGCGCGGGCGCGGGCCGGCGCAGCCAGGCGGGCGCGGTGGGCGGATTTTAGCCCTGGAAGGGTCCTTCCACGGCCGCACCTTGGGGGCGCTGTCGCTGACCGCCAAGCCCGCCTACCGCCAGCCGTTCGCCCAGTTCACCGGCCCGGCCGAGTTCTTGCCGGCGGGCGATCTGGCGGCCCTGGAGGCGGCCCTGGCGGACGGCGGCGCAGCCGCCCTGGTCCTGGAGGTGATCCAGGGCGAGGCCGGGGTGCTTCCGCCGCCGCCCGCCTACCTGGCCGCCGCCCGGCGTTTGACCAGCCAGCACGGCGCCCTGCTGTGGATTGACGAGATCCAGACCGGGATCGGGCGGACCGGCGCTTGGATGGCGTACCAGAACCCGCTCCTGGGCGGGCCGCTGGCCGACGAGTTGGACGGCCGCCCGGCCCAGGCCGCCGCGCCCGACCTGGTCACCTTGGCCAAAGGATTGGGCGCCGGCTTCCCGATCGGCGCCATGGTGGCGATGAACGCCGAGGCCGCCGGCCTGCTCCAGGCCGGGGACCACGGCACCACCTTCGGCGGCGGCCCCCTGGCCGCCGCCGCCGCCCTGGCCACCATCCAGGTGATCGAGGACGAGGGTCTGATGGCGCGGGCGGCCGACTTGGGCGCGCGGTGGCGGGCCGATCTGGCCAAGGCGCCCGGCGTGAAGGCGGTGCGGGGGGCGGGCTTGCTGATCGGCATCGTGCTCGAAAGGCCGAACGCGCCGGACGTCGTCAAGGCGGCCCAGGCGGCCGGTTTCCTGATCAACGCGACCGGGCCGGACATCCTGCGCCTGGCCCCGCCGCTGGTCCTGACCGCCGCCCAGGCCGAGCGTTTCACCCAGGCCCTGCCCGCACTGCTGAAGGAGACCCCGTGACCATCCGCCACTTCCTCAAAGACAGCTCCGTCAGCCCGGCCGAGCAGGCCGAAATCCTCGAACTGGCGATCGCCGTCAAAGCCGATCGCTGGAAGCGCCAGCCGCTGGCCGGGCCCCGGGCGGTCGCCGTGCTGAGCGACAAGCCGACGCTGCGGACGCAGTTGTCGTTCTGCGTCGGGGTGGCCGAACTGGGCGGCTATCCGATGTTCGTGGACGGCAAACTGGCCGGGGT
>JAIROU010000034.1 GCA_031257375.1 Bifidobacteriaceae bacterium | reverse complement strand
CCCCCGGCCCGGGTGGGCCGCCGCCGATGCCGCCGGGCCAGGGTTTGCGCCCGTCGGCCGGTCCCAGCCAAGGCTTCCCGCCGCCCGGACCCGGCGGACCAGCCGGCCCGGGCGGGCCGCCGCCCATGCCCCCCGGCCAAGGTTTCCGTCCGCCCGGCTTCCCGCCGCCGCCTGGTCCCGGCGGACCCCCGCCGGCCGGTCCCGGCCAAGGCTTCCCGCCGCCGCCCGGCCCCGGCGGGCCGCCGCCCATGCCCCCCGGCCAGCCCTTCCCGCCCCCGCCCGAACCGCCGCCACTCCAAGGCTTTGCGCCCCCGCCCGGCGGTCCCAACCAAGGTTTCCCCCCGCCCGGACTGCAGCCTGGTCAAGATTTCGGACCTCCGCCCGGCCCCGGCGGACCTGCGGCGCCGCCCCTGCCAGCGCCGGGCCAAGGCGGCTACCCGCCACCGCCCGGACTAGGCGCCACCCCGCCCGACAAATCAGCCAAGCCGCCGCGCGAGCCGAACGCGCGCGGGGGCAAGATCGCCTGGATCGTCGGCCTGGCGATCGGCGCCCTGGCCCTGGCGGCCGGGTCGTTCTCGCTGATGTACTTCGTGATCCTCAACTAAGGGACGGTCCTTTCGTCCCGGACGCGGGGACAGACCTTGGTCACGACGAAAGGTCTGTCCCCAAGTTTGAGACAGAAGGACCGTCCCCGGGTTTACTCAGCCGAGCCCGAGGGCGGGGGCTGTCCGTTCCTCGGGCAGCGGGTAGATGTTGGGCAGGCAGCCGTCGAGGCCTTTCGACTGCTGCATCATCAAAGGGGCCGGTTGATCCGGCCCGGGGCAGGTCGAATGGTCGTGGCCGAGCCAGTGGCCGACTTCGTGATTGACCGCCATGGTCCGGTACTCGCCCAGGCTGATCGAGTCGAGCGCGCCCGGCAGGGCGCCGCGCAGCCAACGCTCCTGGTTGATGATGACGTCGGGGCCGACGCGGCAGGAGTAGTCGGGCGAGCAATCCGGGTTGAAACCGCTCATCTGGTCCGGCGTGGCCAGCCACAAGGTGAAGTCGCCGCCTTCGGCGACCCGGTCGAACCCGACCCCGGCCGAGAGCCAGCCGGACGGGTCGTTGAAGATTGCCTGGGCCTCGCCCGCGAATTCCGCCAGCCCCACTTCGACCGGCCCAGCGGCCGCCACCTGGTAGGTGACAACTATCGCGGCGTCCGGGTGGTCGCCCGCCTCGGCCTGCGGCTCGGACGCCGCCTCGGTCCCAGCCTCCGTCCCGCCCCCCGGCCCGGCTGGGGCGCCGAACCACCGATCGGACGCCGCCTTGGCCGCCAGCACCAGGCCGATAACCACCAGCAACGCCAAAGCCCCGCAGACGAGCCAGCCCAATGGGGTCAACCGGACTCGGCGGCGGGTCTGATAGGTGGCCATGATTCAGGTTCGCCCACCGCCCGCCGCCGCGTGTCATTCGCGGCTGGCTGACACCGTCCCCCCACGGCGCCACCGACCAGTCCAGACCCTCCTACCCAAGGCGGACGGCCGCAGACAAACCCTGTGTCACGACAGGGAGTGTCCCCGAGTTTGAGACGAAAGGACCGTCCCCGGGTTTAGGGGGTGGTTAGCTGGCGATGCCTTTGAGGGTGCCGACCAAGTCGCCGGTGTCGCCGCCGGCCAGGCACAAGATCTCGCGGTCGTCGACCAAATCCCAGGTCTCCTGGGTCGGATAGAGGTAGGTGACCTCGTAGACGGACTCCTCGTAGGACAGGCCGATGAACGGTTCGAACTCGGACAGGCAGTAGGCGTCGGCCTGATCGGCCGCGTCCGCCGGATAATCATCCCCGGTCATTTGGGTGGAGGCGTAGGCCTCCCAGTAGTGGGCGTCGCCGCAGGGGATCAGCAAGCTCTCGGAGATCTCGCCCTCGTCCAGATCACCGGTGCAGTCGCCGACTTTCATGGTGAACACGTCGGCCTTGGCCGATTCAACCACTTCGCCCTGTTCGCCGCGCGGGGCCTCTTTGGTGGTGCCGATAAGTCCGCACCCGGCGGCGCCGAGGCAGACGCTCAGCGCGACCAGCCAGACAAGCTTTGATTTCATTGGGGGTCCTTCCTGGTTTTTTTTGGGGCTACAGCCACAAGACCTTATCAGGCCCTGAGCAAACTCCACCGGCGCGCGGCTGGGCGGCGGCGGGACTGCGACAACCCGGGCGACCGGCCGGACTGCGACAACCCGGGCGACCGGCGGGGGGAAGGCGACCAGACGGCATCGGGCACCAAACCTGTGGGGCGGCGACCGTTACCGAATTGGAGCTTCGAGCGCGGCCCAGGCTACCCTGGGGCGGTGCATGGCGAATACAAAACCCCCGGTGGCAAGCTCGTGGCCGTCGAGTTGGCGGCGGACGACGGCCGGTTGGCGGCCGTCCGCCTGTCCGGCGACTTCTTCCTCGAGCCCGATGACGCCTTGGCCCGGATCGAGGCCGCCCTCCTCGGCGCCTCGGCCGACGACCAAGCCCAGACCCTGGCCGAGCGCATTAACCGCGCCCTCGAGCCGACCGACACGCTGGTCGGGTTCGACGCCGCAGCCGTGGCCATCGCCGTGCGCCGGGCCCTCGGCAAGTCCTCGACCTGGGCCGACCACGCCTTCACGCTGATCGAGGACGAGCCGCGCGACCCGCACACGCAGATGGCCCTGGACCAGGTCTACGCCGAGGAACTGGCGGCCGGCCGGCGCGGGCCGACCCTCCGCATCTGGCAGTGGGCCTCCAACGCCGTCATCATCGGCTCCTACCAGTCCTGGTCGAACGAGGTCGACGAGGCCGGCGCCGCCCGGCACAACGTCACCGTGGCGCGGCGGGTGTCCGGCGGCGGGGCCATGTTCGTGGAGCCCGGCAACACCATCACCTATTCACTGGTCGTTCCAGAATCGCTGGTGGACGGCATGAGCTTCATAGATTCGTACGCATTCCTGGACGCTTGGTGCGTGGGCGCCCTGAGGGCGCTCGGGATCGACGCCAGCTATCTGCCGATCAACGACATCGCCAGCCCGGCCGGGAAGATCGCCGGGGCGGCCCAGAAGCGCTTCGCGGACGGCGCCGTCCTCCACCACGTCACCATGGCCTACGACATCGACGCCGCCAAAATGCTCGAAGTGCTGCGGATCGGCCGCGAGAAACTGTCCGACAAGGGCACTAAATCGGCCGCCAAGCGGGTCGACCCGCTGCGCTCCCAGACCGGGCTGACGCGCGAGGCCATCATCGACGCCTTCATCGGGCACTTCGACGGCCTTCACGGCCTCGTCCGCTCGGCGCCCACGGCCGCCGAACTGGCCCGCGCCGCCGAACTGGTCCGGGTCAAGTTCGCCCACCCCGACTGGCTCCGGCGCGTGCCCTGAGCGCGAGCCCTAAACTGAGCCGGTGGACCAAGACTGGAGCCGGCGCCGGGGCCAGAACGCGCAAGCCCGGGCCGAGGCGCTGGCCAGGGTGGCGGCCCGCGAGCAGGCCGAGGCCGAGGCCCTGCTGGTGGGCTTCGCGCGCCGGTTGCTGGCGGCGGGCGTGGCGCCACGGCCGTTGCGGGCGGTCGGCTTGGGCGGCGCCGGGCGCTATAGGACCGACGTGGTCGGCTGGTACCTGCGGGTCAACCGCTCGATCGGCGTGGACGCCGAGGGCAATTACTTCGTCTTGCAAGTGCCCGGCGGGTGGTTCGGCCGGTGGCGCCGGGCGCGTCTGCGGCCCAACCCGCCGCCGCTGGTCGTGGGGCGCGGGGGCCGCGACGGCGAGTCGGTGGACCTCAAGGACCTGCTGGCGGCCAGGTGGGACGAGTTGACCGGCGAGTCGGGGGTTGGCGCCGGGGGCGCGGCGGGCGGCGCGGGCGGCGACCGGCCTGCCCGGCGGCGGCGATGACATCGGCCCGCCGCCGGGTCCTCGGCCTGGCTGTCCCGGCGCTCGGCGCGCTGGCCGCCGAGCCGTTGTTCGTGATGGCGGACAGCGCCATCGTGGGGCATTTGGGCACTGCCCCGCTGGCCGGGCTGGCCCTGGCCGGCGTCATCTTGGACACCTGCGTCTACCTGTGCGTCTTCTTGGCCTACGCCACCACCGCCGGGGTGGCGCGCGCGTTTGGGGCCGGGAACTTGCACGATGCCGCGCGCCGCGGGATCGACGCCCTGTGGCTGGCGCTGGGGCTGGGTTTGGGCGTCGGCCTGGTCCTGTTCTGGTTCGCGCGGCCGGTGCTGGGCTGGTTCCAGCCCGACGCGGCCGTGCTGGCGGCGGCCTTCGAATACCTGCGCTGGTCGGCGCCCGGCCTGCCGGCGATGCTGGTGGTCTTGGCGGCGGTCGGCGTGCTGCGGGGCTTGCAGAACACGCGCGTCACCTTGGCCGTGGCCCTGGCCGGCGGCCTGGTCAACGCCGCCGTCTCGGTGGTCTTGTGCTACCCGGCCGGGCTGGGCATTCGAGGGGCCGCCCTCGGCACGGTGATATCGCAGGTCGGGATGGCCCTTTGGGCGGCCGGGCTGGTGGCGGCCCTGGCCCGGCGGGCCGGAGCGGCCCTGACCCCGCATCCCAGCGGCGTCGGGGAGGCCGCCCGGGCCGGGGCGCCGCTGTTCGTGCGGACCTGCTGCCTCAGGGCGGCCGGGCTG
>JAIROU010000022.1 GCA_031257375.1 Bifidobacteriaceae bacterium | reverse complement strand
GCCCTCCAACTGGTAGGCGACCGTTGTCAGCAGCCCGCTGTCGGAGAACACGATCGACTCGCCGGTGTTGACCAGCAGGAAACACCCCGTCCCGTAGGTGTTCTTGGCGTCGCCCGGGTTGAAGGCGCACTGGCCGAAGGTGGCGGCCTGCTGGTCGCCGAGCACTCCCAGCACCGGCACCCCGGCCAGCACCCCGCCCTCGGCCGCCAGGCCGAAGTCGCCCGAGGACGGCCGGATCGCGGGCAGCATGCGCGGCGGGATCCCGTATTCCGCGACCAGGGCCGGGTCCCAGGCCAGGGTGCGCAGGTCCATCAAATTGGTCCGCGAGGCGTTCGTCACGTCGGTCACATGCCGCCCCCGGCCCACCCCGCCGGTCAGATTCCAGATCACCCAGCTGTCGGTGGTGCCGAAGATCAGGTCGCCGTTCTCGGCCCGCCGCCGCGCCGCCGGCACGTTGTCCAAGATCCAGGCGATCTTGGTGGCCGAGAAGTACGGGTTCAGCGGCAGGCCGGTGATCTGGCGGAACCGGTCTGGGCCGCCACCCGCCGCCAGGCGCTCAACCTGCTCGTCCGCCCGAGTGTCCTGCCAGACGATCGCGTTGTAAACCGGCGTGCCGGTGGCCCTGTCCCAGACCACGGTCGTCTCGCGCTGGTTGGTGATGCCGATGGCGGCGATGTCCCGCGCCGCCAATTCGGCCTTGGCCAGGGCCAGCGCCACCACCTGCCGGGTGTTGTCCCAAATCTCGACTGGATCGTGCTCGACCCAGCCGGCCCGCGGGAAAATCTGCCGGTGCTCCATCTGCCCGACCGCCACCTCCAGCCCGCCGCGATCAAAAATGATCGCCCGTGTCGAAGTCGTCCCCTGGTCGATCGCCAGCACAAAGTCGCTCATTTGGCCTCCTCCTTACGTCCCGCTCCCCGTTTGGAGCCCGATGCCGTCCGCCCGCCAGCGCCCTCCCCGGGCCGCCTGCCCGATGCCGCCCGGCCGCCGCCGTCCGCCGGCCCGCCCGCGCCAGACCCGCCGCCCGATGCCGTCCGGCCGCCGCCGTCCGCCGGCCCGCCCGGAGCTCCGGCCGGGACCGCCGGGGCGGTCTCCACCATCGGAGTCAAATCCCTGGCCCGCAGCCGGGCCGCCTCGGCCTCGGCGTCGGTGGCCATTTCGGCGGCCGCCCGCTCAGCCGCGACGCGGGCGGCGTAGCCGGCCACCTCGGCCGCCTCCCGGGCCTGGTCCCAGCCCAGGTGAGGGGCGACCAACCGGGCGATCACAGCCGAAGCCGCCAAACCGGCATCGGGCACCTCGTGGTTCAAACGAGTCCGGCTCATCATGATGTCGTCCAAGTGGATGACGCCCTCGTGGGTGGCGGCGTAGACGGCCTCGGCCTTGAGGTAGTGCTCGCCGCCCTCGATCGACTCCCCCAGGGACGGGTCGGCGTCGATCAAATCGGTGATGTCGGAAACCCGCGAGCCGTACCGGCCGAGCAGGTGCAGCGTCCGGGTGCGGTCCCAGCCGTAGCGGCGGGCGAGTTTGGGGGCGTTGTTGCGCACGGCATCGTACCCCTCGGCCCCCAACAGCGGCAGGTGCTTGGTGATGGACGGCTTGGCCTTGGCGGCCGGGCCGAGCGCGAAGTCGACCGCGTCCTCGGCCATCACGCGATAGGTCGTCAGCTTGCCCCCGGCGATCATGGTCAGCCCCGGCGCCGGCGCGGCGACCGTGTGCTCGCGCGAGATCTTGGCCGAACTGGTGCCCTGTTTGGTGCCGGGCTGGAGCAGCGGGCGCAGCCCGGCGAAGAATCCGATCACGTCCTGCCTGGTCAGCGGCCGGACCAGGAGTTTGTTGGCCTGCTCCAAGAGATAGTCGACGTCGGTCGAGGTGGCCACCGGATGCTCCAGCTCGGGCTCGCGCCAAGGCGTGTCGGTGGTGCCGATCAGCCAGTAGTAATCCCAGGGGATTATGAACAGGACCGACTTGTCGGTCTTGGAGATTATGCCCATGCGGCCGTTGATGCGCTCGCGCGGCACCACGATGTGAGCGCCCTTGGACGCCAGCACTTTCAGTCCGCCGCCCTGGCCGCTCATGGCCTCGGTCTGCTCGGTCCACACCCCGGTGGCGCCGATCACGTGCCTGGCTTTGACTTTGACCGTCCGCCCGGTCAGGAGGTCTTTGACCTGGGCGCCGACGACCCGGCCGGCCTGGTCGCGGTCGAGGGCGGTGACCTCGGCGCGCGAGGCCGCCAGCGCCCCGTAGGCGGCGGCCGTCCGCACCAGGGTCAGGGTCAGCCGGGCGTCATCGACCTGCGAGTCGAAGTAGCGCACCGCGCCAACGGCGGCCTGAGGTTTCAGGTCCGGGAAGATTCTGCGCAGCTCCGGCCCGAAGTAGTGCTTCTGGATCGGCAGGGCGCGGCGGCGCCCCGGGGTGTGCGCCAGCAGGTCGTACATGCCGACGCCGGTCGCCACATAGGGGCGCTCCCAGATCCGATGGGTCAGCGGATAGAGGAACGGCACCGGCGTGACCAGGTGCGGCGCGGTGGTCGAGAGCAGGCGGTCGCGCTCGGTCAGGGCCTCGTGGACAAGTTTGAAATCCAGCATCAGCAGGTAGCGCAGCCCGCCGTGGGCCAGTTTGCTGGAGCGCGATGACGTGCCCGCCGCCCAGTCCTGGGCTTCGACCAGGCCGGTGGTCAGGCCGCGCGTGACCGCGTCGACGGCGATCCCGGCCCCGGTCACCCCGCCTCCTATCACCAGCACGTCGAGTTGCTGCTCCGCCAATGCCGTCAGGGCGGCCGCGCGCGCGGCCGGGGG
>JAIROU010000013.1 GCA_031257375.1 Bifidobacteriaceae bacterium | reverse complement strand
CGCTCCCGCTCCCGCTCCCGCTCCCGCTGCGGCCGCCGCCGCAACCGACCCACCGCCTTCAACGTCAAGTTGAGGTTTAACTATTCGCGCTCCCGGCGGCGTGGCGGATTGACCTGTGGCCGCCGGGCCAATAGCGTCGAGTCGGACAGGCTCAGCGTTAGTTCTCCGGCGAGCCCTCGGCCGACAACTAGAGAAAGTGACTGCCATGGCCTACGAGTACCCCGGCCACCCAGGCGAACAAGGTTTGTTGTTCGGCGGGCGGGTGACCGACGAATCGGTTGGTTTTCGCGGGCCGACGGCCTGCCGGGCCGCCGGAATCACCTATCGCCAACTCGACTACTGGGCGCGGACCGGCCTGGTCGAGCCATCGGTCCGGCCCGCCACCGGGTCCGGCACGCAGCGCCTCTACAACTTCCGCGACATCCTGGTCCTGAAAGTCGTCAAACGGCTGCTCGACACCGGCGTCTCGCTCCACCAAATCCGGACCGCCGTCCAACACCTGCGCGAGCGCGGCGTCGAGGACCTGGCCACCGTCACCCTGATGTCGGACGGGGCCTCGGTCTACGAGTGCACCAACGCCGACGAGGTTTTCGACTTGGTCCAAGGCGGCCAGGGCGTCTTCGGCATCGCCGTCTCAAGGGTCTGGCGCGAGGTCGAGGGCACCTTGGCGGAACTGCCTTCGGAGCGGTCCGCCGGCGCCATCCAAACCGCCGCCCCGGTCGACGAACTGGCCGCCCGCCGGGCGCGCCGCCGAGCCTCCTAACCCGCCTCCTAACCCGCTTCCGGGACGGTTAGGGCCAGGCGCCGGGCGCGCCGGGCGCCAGGCTGACCGGGGGCGGCGAGCGTTCGCCACCCTCGGCGGAAACTGGCCGCACGGCATCGTGCCTAGTCAGGGCGACGGCGCAACGTGACGGCGGCCGGGCGGTTTCGGCATCTGAGACCTGCGTCACAGCGGCCGTCGCGGGCGGTGGCCCCTGCCTAGCCTGAGGGAGTGGCGACAGCGACAATTCACACCGGGCCGATGGCGCCATTGGCGATCCGCCTGTTCCGACTGCTCTGGCTGGCCCAACTGGCCTCGAACGTGGGCAGTTGGATGCAATCGGTCGGCGCCCAATGGCTGCTGGTCGACGTCCGCCACGCCGCCCTGCTGACGGCCCTGGTCTCGGCGGCATCGCTGCTGCCGGTGTTCGTGCTGTCGCTGCCGGCCGGGGTGCTGGCCGACTCGTTCGACCGGCGCTGGCTGCTGATGGCCGCGAACGGCTTCATGACCCTGGCGGCCGGGCTGCTGGCGCTGCTGACCTGGCTGGGCGTGGCCGGGCCGGTCGAAGTGCTGATCTTGACCTTCGCCCTGGGTTGCGGCTCGGCCGTCGGCCAACCGGCCTGGCAGGCCATCCAGCCCGACTTGGTGCCGCGGGCCTTGATCCCATCGGCCTCGGCCATCACCAGCGCCAACATCAACATCGCCCGCGCCGTCGGCCCGGCCCTGGCGGGCTGGCTGGTGGCCATCTCCGGCCCGGCCCTGGTCTTCGCCATCAACGCGATCAGCTTCCTGAGCGTGATCGGCGCGCTGGCGCTGTGGCACAACCGGCCCCGGTCGCGCGGCGCCACCGGCATGGGGCCGGCCATCGTCTCCGGCCTGCGCTACGTCCGCAACGCGCCCGGCGTCCGGCGGATCGCGCTGCACGCGGCCGTCTTCGTGATCCCGGCCAGCGCGCTGTGGGCGCTGCTGGCGGTGATCGCCCACGGCGTGATGCGCCAGCAATCCTCCGGCTACGGCCTGATGCTGGGCGGGCTCGGCCTGGGCGCCGTCCTGGGCGCGCTGGTCCTGCCCTGGCTGCGCGGCCGCCTCTCCAACAACGAGCTTCTGCTCGGCGCCAGCCTGCTCTACGGCTTGGGCATGGTCGCGGTCGGCTTCCTGCGCTCGCTGGCGGCTGTGCTGGGGACGCTGCTGGTCGCCGGGGCCGGCTGGGTGATCGTTCTGTCGGTCCTCAACACCGCCATGATGCTGACCCTGCCGGCCTGGGTCAGAGCCCGCTCGCTGGCCATCTACTCGGTCGTGTTCATGGGCGGCCAGGGCGCCGGCTCGATGGTCTGGGGCTTCGTCGCCGGCGCCGTTGGGCCGGTGACCACCCTGCTGGTGGCGTCCGGCCTGCTCGTGGCCGGCCTGGCGGCGATGGCGATCTGGCCGCTCTACCGCTTGACCGGGGACCTTGACCGCTCCATCGCCAAGATGCCGGAGGACACGTCCGGTGACGCCGCCCCGGCTTCGGCCGGACCGGTCTTGATCCAGATTGGCTACCAGGTGTCCCAGGACCAGGCCGAGGCCTTCGAGCAGGCCGCGCGCGCCTTGGCTCTGTCGCGCCGCCGGACCGGGGCGACCAGTTGGGATTTGTGGCAGGACTTGGCCGACCGAGGCCGCTTCGTGGAGCAATACACGCTGCCGACCTGGGGGGAGCACATGGCCCAGCGCGAGGAGCGCATCACCGGTTACGACCGCGATCTGGAACGCCGGGCGGCCGCCTTGGCGGCGCCGAATCCGCAGGTGCATCACTTGATCCGGCCCGAACACATGCCGCCGACGGACCGCGGCATCGCCGTCGCCGACCGTCAGAATCGAGGAGAATCAAAATGACTCAGACACGACCTGTGCCCAAGATCGCGCCCGGCCCGCGCGGCCGCCACGGACCGGCCGGGCACCGGCGCGGCCCCGGGCGGCCGGTCGGCCTGGGCGGCGTGCCCTGGCTGCTGGGCCTGCCCTCCGAGTTCAGCCCCCGGCTGGTCGGGCGGTACCGGGCCTGGATGATCGTCCGCGGCCTGGCCGGGCTGGTGCTGGGCGGGCTGATCCTGTTCCAGCCGGCCCTGTCGCTGGCCGCTTTCGCGCTGGTGATCGGCATCTTCCTGATCCTGGCCGGGATTGTGCGGATCGTCATCGGGGCGGTCGATTCCGAGTTCACCGCCGGCGTCCGCGTCCTCAACGTCATTTTGGGCGTGCTGCTGGCCGCGATCGGCGCGGTCGCCATCCGCTACCCCGGCTTCGGGCTGGTGGCGACCGTGGTGCTGGTCGGCTTCGCCTGGATGATGGAGGGCGGGGCCAGCCTGGCCCTGCTGCCCCCGCGCCACCAGGGCCGGGCTTGGGCCGTGGCCTTCGCCGTGGTGTCGCTGATCGGCGGGGCGATGCTGATCATGTGGCCGGTCGCCGCCCTGGTGCCCCTGTTCATCGTGGCCGGCGCCTTCCTGGCGGTCGGCGGGCTGTTCGACCTCATCAACGCCGTCACCCTGAAGGCCTCCCGCTAACAGATTGCCGGTCACACTGGGATCAGGCTGAGGCGGCGCCAGATTTCGAGGCAGGCGGGGCGGCGCCGGGCGGCATCGGCCAGGTTGGCCATCAAACGGTCGAAATCGGCCGCCGGCTCGGCCCCCGCCGCCCGGCTGAAACGCTTCAGCGAAACCAGCAGCCCCCGACTTCCTCATAGGCCGGGCGGCCCGCGTTCCCGGCGATCGGCTTGATCAGCGCCCGGAAGTGGTCGATGACCTCCGCCGGATGGGTCCGGCCGCGCGCCTCCAGGACCTGGCGCCAAGTCCAGGCGGAAACCTGGGGCCGGTGCGCGCCGGTGAACGCCCAAGCCTCGTCGTTCCGGTCTTGGGCCAGCAGTTCGCGCACCCATTCGTCTGGCCGGGCGCGCGCCAACAGCGCTTCCGCCCGGCCGGCCATCCGGTCCCAGGTCCCGGCCAACTCTGCCTGCTCGCGCAGCCGGGCCAGCCGCTCGCGGCCGGGTGAGCGGCGCAGCATTTCCAGGCGCAGTTCGGCCGCCGCCGCCTGGTCGCCTCGCGCCCTAGCCGCGACCGCCAACCACTCGCCCAAGTCGGCGTCCGCCCCCCAATTCCGCTCGAAGGACTCAGCCCCGTCCTCGCCGGGCGCCCGCCAGAGCGCGAAGCCCCGCCGGGCCAGGGTTTCGGCCGCCTCGGCCAAACCGGCCCGGCTCAAAGCCTGGACCGCCGCCAGGAACTGCGTCTGCTTCTCCAGGGACCCGCCGAACTCGGCCACGATCGCCGCCTCGTCCCCGTCCAGCACGGCCAACTCGCGTCGCGCGGCGGCCCAGGCGCCTTCCTCCCCACTGGCCCCGGCGGCATCGGACAACTCCCGGAAACGAGCCCAAGCCGGGCCGTCGAGCGCCTCCCGGTAATCGGTCAGCTCGACGCCCAACCACTCCGCGCCGGGCAGTGCGAACAGGTCGAACAGGTCCTCGGCCAGGGCCAGCCGCCCGGCCGGCCCTAAAGCGGGTCCGAGCCGCCCGGCCAGTTGGGCGTGCAGCACGGCCAGTTCGGCCGCATCCTCGAACAGGAGGTCCTGCGAGTACTCCGCCTCCTCGCCGGCCTCGAGCAGTTCGGCGATGGCGGCGCGCAACGCCGTCCCAGCCGCCAGGCTCGGCCGCTTCGCCAGGTCGATGACCTCTTGCAGGAGCGTGTGGTCGATCTCCGCGTCGCTCGGGCCGTTCCACGAATACCCGTCGTCATCGTCGTATGGGTCAAGTGGCAACACCAGTTCGCTGCGAATCCGCTCGAGCAGCCGGTCCAGCCGCGCGTCGGCCACAAGCTGGGCGTCGAGGAACGGCTCGGCCTCGGCCGTCAGCCATTGCTCGAAGCCCGGCGCCTGCGCGCGCGCCCGTCGCACCAGGTCGCGCAGCTCGTCAGCCGTCTTCGCGTCCAGCCAGGTTTGAACCGCTTGTCCGATGCCGTCGGCCCGCTCCGGTTGCTTCCGTTTCGCAGTCATGTTTCCAGTTTGGCAGCCCGGCGGAGGCGGGGGGCGCCCGCTTGGCGGCGTGGAATGATTGGGTGCATGGCGATGAGAGAGATCAGGGTGATTGGCGACCCGGTTTTGCGGACGGTTTGCGACCCGATCACCGAGGTCGACGACCGCATCCGAGCGCTGGTGGCGGACTTGCTGGAGACGGTCGACACCGAGGGTCGGGCGGGGCTGGCGGCCAATCAGATCGGGGTCTCCCTGCGGGCTTTCTCCTACAACGTGGACGACGAGGTCGGCTACGTCCTCAACCCCGTCATCGCCGAGCTGTCCGATCAGACCCAGGACGGCGACGAGGGCTGCCTGTCGGTGCCGGGCCTGTGGTTCGGGACGAAGCGGGCCTTTTACGCCCGCGTCGTCGGGATGGACCTGGACGGCAAGAAGATCATGGTCGAGGGCACCGGCCTGATGGCGCGCTGCCTCCAGCACGAGGTCGACCACCTTGACGGGCATCTTTACTTGGACAGGCTCGACCGCGCCACCCGCAAGAAGGCGATGGCGGCGATCCGCGACCTCTGACCGGGCTCTCCGGGAGTGCCTGGCCTAAGCATTTGTTAATCCGCAGTTTGGGCCGTTCGCAAAAGCTGATTTGAGGCCAGCCGGACTGGCGCGGACGGAGCCTTTGGGGCACAATAGTTCAAGGCGCGCCGCGCGAGGCCGTGTCCGTTTCCGTCAGCCGTAACAGAATCCGGTGTATGAGGTCGTAGGGGAAGACGTACCTCGGATACATCCTGGGAGGCTGATGATGTCTGACGTGATCACGCGCGGCGTGCTCTTTGTGCACTCCTCGCCGCGCGCGGTCAGCCCGCACATCGAGTGGGTGGCGACCAACGTGCTCGGTCTGGAAGTGTCGATGGACTGGACTGACCAGCCCGCCGCGCCCGGCGCGCTGCGGGCGGAGTACTCGTGGCAGGGTCCGCAGGGCACCGGCGCGCGGCTGGCCTCGGCCTTGCGCGGCTGGGAGCACCTGCGTTACGAGGTCACCGAGGAGCCGTCGTTCGGCTCGGACGGCGGCCGCTGGTCGCACACCCCGTCGTTGGGGATCTTCTACGCCGTGATCGACGTGCACGGCAACACCATGGTGCCCGAGGACCGCATTCGGGCCGCCCTCGACTGCGGCGGCGACTTGATCGCCCTACGCCGCGGGCTGGACCTGGCCCTCGGCCAGGCCTGGGACGATGAGCTCGAACCCTTCCGCTACGCCGGCGCCGGGGCGCCGGTCCGCTGGCTGCACCAGGTCGGCTAGGCCCGCGCCCGGACCCGCCGCCAACCCAAATCTGAGCAACACTCAAATTTGAGTGAGACTCAGCCACGGCGCCTGGCGCCAGGTGCGGCGCTCGGCGCCGCGCCCGGACCCGCCGCCAATCCAAATCTGAGTATCACTCAAATTTGAGTGAGACTCAGCCACGGCGCCTGGCGCCAGGTGCGGCGGGAAGTGGGGGGCTAGGCTTCCGGGGTGGCGAAGACCAGGGCGGCGTTGTGGCCGCCGAAGCCGAAGGCGTTGTTGAGGACCGCCAGGGGGCCTTCGGCCGGGAGCGGCTCGGGCCGCTCGCGGACCACATGGCAGGCGATGGCCGGGTCGAGTCGCTGGATGTTGATGGTCGGCGGGGCCAATCGGTCCCGCAGGGCCAGGACGGCGAAGATCGACTCGACCGCCCCGGCCGCGCCGAGCAGGTGGCCGGTCATCGACTTGGTGCCGCAGACCGGCACCGCCTCGGCCCGCGCCCGCGAGCCGAGGACCTCGGCCAGGGCCTCGATGATGGCCTTGGCCTCGATCGGGTCGCCGGCCGGGGTGGCCGTGGCGTGGGCGTTGACGTGGGCCAGAGTCCGGGCGACGGCCGGGCCGGCGGCTTCCAGCGCGGCTCGCATGGCCCGCAGTTGGCCTTGGCCGCTCGGGTCCGGGGGCGCCACGTCATAAGCGTCCGATGACGAGCCCACACCGGCCAGCACCGCGTGGGGTTTCGCCCCCCGCCCGCGGGCGGACTCGGCCGACTCCAGGACCAGGGCGCCGGCGCCCTCGCCCATGACGAAGCCGTCACGGGTGGCGCAATAGGGGCGCGAGGCCGTCTCGGGCGAATCCGAGCGGGTGGACAGGGCCCGCATCTTGCCGAAGGCGCCCAAGGTCAGCGGATGGATGGCCGCCTCGGCCCCGCCCGCCACCACCACGTCGGCCAGGCCGGCGGCGATCAGCCGGGCGCCGAAGACCAGCGCCTCCGCGCCCGAGGCGCAGGCCGAGACCGGCGCATGGGCGCCCGCCCTCGCCCCCAGGCCGATGGCCACGGCGGCGGCGGGCGAGTTCGGCATCAGCATCGGCACGGCCAGCGGCAGCAGCCGCCGCGCCCCCCGGTCGCGGACCGTGTCCCAGGCCCGCAGCATCGTCTGCAGG
>JAIROU010000446.1 GCA_031257375.1 Bifidobacteriaceae bacterium | reverse complement strand
GCCATCAGGTGCTGGTGGTGACCCATCTGCCGCAGTTGGCGGCGGCGGCCGACCATCACCTGGTGGTGGTCAAACAAGGCGCGGTCACCAGCGTCGAGTCGGTGGCCGGGGAGGCCCGGCGCCGCGAGTTGGCCCGGATGCTGGCGGGATTGGAGGAATCGGGCTCGGCCCTCGAGCACGCCGCCGAATTGCTCTCCCGCGACTGGGTGAGACAATCGTCCTGATCATGCGAATCGCACTGCCGCGTCGGCGCGCCCGAACCGACCCGGTCGGCACCGTCAGCGGCCCGGCCCGGGTGGACCGGCGCACCAAGAATCTGACCGGTCGGCTCAAAGTCGGCGATGTGGCCGTCATCGACCACCCGGCGCTGGACCGCGTGGCCGGCGAAGCCCTGGCCGAAGCGGGACCGGCGGCGGTGCTGAACGCCGGCGACTCGGCATCGTCCAGGTTTCCCAACCTCGGCCCGGAAATCGTGCTGCGGGCTGGGATCCCGCTGATCGACCAGCTGGGCGCGGCGGCCATGGACCTCAAGGACGGCGCCGAGGTCCGGATCGACTTGGCGACCGGGCAGGTCCGCCAGTTCGGGCGGCTGGTCGCCAGCGGGCGGCGCCAGACCATCGAGTCCGCCGCGGCGGCCCAGGAGCGCGCCCGTCGCGGGCTGTCGGAGCAGATCAACGCCTTCGCCGCGAACACCTTGGAGTACCTCGAGCTGGAGTCGAACGAGTTCCTCGAGCGGCGCCCGACCTGCCAGGTCAAGACCGAGATGAGGGGCCGCACGGCGCTGATCGTGGTGCGCGGCTACCACTACCGCGAGGACCTGGCCGTGCTGCGGCCGTTCGTGCGCGAGAAGCGGCCGGTCATCATCGGCGTGGACGGCGGCGCCGACGCGGTCATGGAGGCCGGGTTGAAACCCGATCTGATCATCGGCGACATGGACTCGGTCTCCGACAAGGCCCTCAGGTCGGCCGCCGAACTGGTCGTCCACGCCTACCGGGACGGGCGCGCGCCGGGGGCGCGGCGGCTCGAGGACCTCGGCCTGGAGCATACCGTCTTGCCCATGGCCGGCACCTCGGAAGACGTCGCCATGCTGGTCGCGGACGACAAAGGGGCCGAGTTGATCGTCGCCGTGGGCACGCACATGACCTTGCTGGAGTTCCTCGACAAGGGCCGCGAGGGGATGGCCTCGACCTTCCTGACCCGCCTGCGGATGGGCGGCAAACTGGTCGACGCCAAGGGCGTCTCCCGGCTTTACCGGCCGGGCGTGTCCAATTTGCAGTTGGCCGTCTTGATAGTCTCCGGCGCGGTGGCGGTGGCGACGGCCCTGTCGGTGACCGCCTCAGGCCAGGCCGCCTTGCAACTGGTGGCGGCCTTCTTCGACGACGCTTGGGCTTGGATTCGAGGAGTCTTGCCAGGATGATCAATTTCCGCTATCACGTCGTCTCACTGGTGGCCGTGTTCACCGCCTTGGCGGTGGGGATCCTGCTGGGCGCCGGGCCGCTGAAGGAGCCGATCGAGATTTCGCTGGCCGACCAGGTCTCGTCGCTGCGGGACGACAAGACCGTTCTGCGCGACCAGCTGGAGGCCGCCGCGGCCCGGGGCGACTACGCCGACCAGGCTTTTGGGGCGCTGATGCCCCAGGCGCTGGCCGGGCTGCTGACCGGTCAGTCGGTGGCGGTGGTGACGATCGGGGCCGATTTCGAGACCCGCCTGGAGGATCTCGAATCCGCCCTGGAGGCGTCCGGCGCGACCCTGGCGGCCGAGGTCTCCCTGGCCGACGAATGGGCGACCGGCCCGGACGAGGCCCGCGCCGAGGTCGCCGCCGAGGTGGCGGAGTTGTTGGGCGGGCAGGCCGGTGAGACGACCAGCGACCGGGCCACCCTGGCGGCCGGGCTGGCGGCCGCCCTGCGCGGCCCGGAGGTGGTTCCGACCCCGCCGGACGGCGGCGGCGGCGAGCCTGGCGGCGGCGCTGAGCCTGGTGGCGGCGGCGAGCCGGGTGGCGGCGGCGAGCCTGGCGGCGGTGAGACGGGCGCCGCCGGGCAGGGCGAGGGCCCGGCCGCCGATGCCGACGACGGGCTCGGCGCGTCCGCCAGTCTGGCCGCCGATGCCGAAGACCCGCCGCCCAGCGCGGGACCGGACGGCGACGACCCCGGTCCCGACCCCAGCCTCGACCCCTCGCCGGCGCCCGCCCCGAGCGCCCAGGCCGAGGCGCTGTTCGAGGTCCTGGCCGAGGCCGGCCTAGCCTCGGGGTCGCTCTTCGCCCAGGCCGGGGCGGTGGTCGTGCTGTCCGGGCCGTACATCGAGGATCCCGCCAAGATCGAGCCCGAGACGGCCACGGCTGGACGCGGCGAGCCGTTCGTCGGCGTGGTCTCGGCGCTGGTCGGGGCCGGCTTGACGACCGTCGTTGCGGGACCTGACCAGGCCGAGGGCGATCTGGTCCGCCGACTCAGGACGAACGGCGCCTACAGCGCCTCGGTCTCGACGGTCGTCTCGCCGCTGCCGGCCGCGGAGTCGATCACCGCCTTGTGGGCGCTGGCGGCCGGACTGAACTCCGAGGTCGGCGCCTACGGCATGATCGAGGGTCAGCCCGTCCTGCCGCCCTACCTGCCGGCGCCGTTGGGCGTGGCCGTTGACGGCCCCGATGATGGCGGCGGCGCTGACGGCCCGGACGGCGGCGGCGATGGTCCAGATGGCGGCGGCGACGGTCCAGATGGCGGCGGCGGTGACGGCGGTGCTGATGGCGGCGACTTGGCGGGCGCTGGCGAAGGCGGCGGCGGATGAGGCGGCCGCTGGGACGGCTGCGGGCCGCCAGGGCCGCCTATTCGGCCACCGAACTGGCCTTGCCGACCGACCCGCCGGATCAGATTCCCGACCGCTGGCGGCGGGTCAATTACCGGGGCCGGACGGTTGACCTGCGCGGCGGCCCAGCCCTGGCCGGTGGCGTCCTGGCGGCGGCTGACCGGTCGGGCGCCGATTCGGCCTCCCAATTCGGGGCCCTGGCGGCGATCGGCTTGGCGGCGGCGGCCGGGGCGCTGGACGATCTCAAAGGCGACGGCTCGGCCCGCGGGCTGCGCGGCCACCTGAAGCGCCTGCGGCAGGGCCAGATCACAACCGGACTGGTCAAACTGGTGGCCGTGGGTGCCGGCGCGGCCGTCTTCGCCGCCCTCGAGCGGCCCGCCGGGGCTGGGGCCGATCGGCGCCCGGCGGCGGCCCGCCTGGGCCAGGCGGCCGTCGACACCGTCCTGGTGGCCGGCGCCGCCAACCTGGTCAACCTGCTCGACCTGCGGCCGGGCCGGGCGCTCAAAGCGGTCGGGGCCGCGGCCGCGGTCCTGGCCCTGGGCCGGGGCGGGGGCGGCCGAATGGCCGCCGGGCTGGTCGGAGCGGTGGCCGCGGCGGCGGCATCGGACCTGGGCGAACGGACCATGCTGGGCGATTGCGGCGCCAATGGCCTGGGCGCGGGCCTGGGCGTGGCCATGGTCCGGGGCCTGCCCCGGCCCGGCCGCGCCCTGGCGGCGGCCGCCATAACCGCCTTGATCCTGGCCTCCGAGAAGATCTCCTTCTCCCGCGTGATAGCCGCCAACCCAACCCTGCGCCGCTTGGACGAATGGGGCAGACCGTCCGAGCCACCCGGCGCGTCGGGTTCTGGCCGATTCGGGTCGAGCCGATCTGGGTCTGGCGAATCTGGACGGACCGGATGACGGGCGCGGCGGCGCGCGGGGTGCTGGGCGGCGCGGCCGTCATCGCGCTCGGGACGCTGCTGGCCCGGCTGGCGGGCTTCGTCCGCTGGCTGGTCTTCTCCCAGGCCCTCGGCGCCACGGCCACCGGCTCGGCCTACATCGCCGCCAACTCCCTGCCTAACGTCT
>JAIROU010000444.1 GCA_031257375.1 Bifidobacteriaceae bacterium | reverse complement strand
GATCCCGGCCCTGCAGATCCTCCGCGCCGAGGCCCACCGCCTGCCGCTGAACGAGTACACCTTCTTCGGCTTGACCGGCTCCCTGTCGGCGGTGCTCGACAACACGCCGACCTACCTGGCCTTCTTCGACATGGGCCAGGAGCTGACCCTGGCCGGCCAGCCGGTCGTGGCCGGGGTGCCGGAGCTCTATCTGACCGCCATCTCGCTGGGCGCCGTCACCTGCGGCGCCATCACCTACATCGGCAACGGCCCGAACTTCATGATCAAGGCCATCGCCGAGGAACGCGGCATCCCGATGCCGTCCTTCGGCCGCTACATTCTGTGGACCGGGGCCTACCTGGTCCCCATCCTGGTGGCCCTGGTCTGCCTTTTCATCAGCCCGCTCGCCCCGGTCAAAGCCGTCGGCGCCGCCCTCGCCCTGGCCCTCGTGGCGCGCCCGGTCTACTGGATCGTCAAGGGCCGCCGCCAGGCCGCCGCCCGCGCCCAAACCCCCGCCTGACCAAACACGGCGCACACGGCGCCTGGCGCCGTGGCTGAGCCTCACTCAGATTTCGCTGCCGGGTGCGCCGCCGGCGCCGCCTGGCCCGCGACCACACCGGCCGGACGGGCCGGACCGGCGGTCAGCGCTGGTCGATCGGCACGTAGTCGCGCTCGACTTGGCCGACGTAAACCTGGCGCGGCCGCCCGATCTTCGAGGCCGGATCGGCCCGCTGCTCGCGCCAGTGGGCGATCCAGCCGGGCAGGCGGCCAATCGCGAACAGGACCGTGAACATGTCCACCGGGAAGCCCATCGCCTGATAGATCAGCCCGGTGTAGAAGTCGACGTTGGGGTAGAGCTTGCGCTCCTGGAAGTACGGGTCGGACAGGGCCGTCTCCTCCAGCGTCAGAGCGATGTCGAGGAGTTGGTCGTGCCCGGTCTTGTGCCGCAAGATGGCGTCGGCGTGCTGTTTGACGATCGCCGCCCGCGGGTCGTAGTTCTTGTAGATGCGGTGGCCGAACCCCATCAGCTTGGCCTCGCGGTTCTTCACCCGCGAGACGAACCGGGAGACGTCGCCGCCCTCGGCCTTGATCTCGGCCAGCATCTCCAGGACGGCCTGGTTGGCCCCGCCGTGCAGCGGCCCGGACAGGGCGTTGACCCCGGCCGCCACCGACACGTACATGTTCGCCCCGGACGAGCCGACCAGCCGCACCGTCGAGGTCGAGCAGTTCTGCTCGTGGTCGGCGTGCAGGATCAGCAGCACGTCCAGCGCCTTGGTGATCTCGTCGTCGAACGGGTAGGGCCGCGTCGGCAGCCCGAAGGACATGCGGATGAAGTTCTCGACGTAGCTTTCCGAATCGTCCGGGTAGAGCATGGGCTGGCCGGTCGAGTACTTGTAGCCGTAGGCGGCCAAGGTCGGCACGGCGCCGATAAGCCGGTGGGCGGCATCGTCCTCGTCGTTCGGGTCGACCGCCGGGTTGGTGTACACGAAGGTCGAGAGCATGTTGATGGAGGCCGCCAGCAGCGGCATCGGGTGCGAGCGCCGGGGCGAGGACCGGAACATCTCCTTCAGCCGCTCGTCGATCAGGTGGTGCCGGGCGATGTCCTCGCAGAAGGCGTCCAGCTGCGTCTGGGTCGGCAGTTCGCCGTAGAGGACCAGGTAGGCCGCCTCCAGGAAGGTCCCGCTGGCCGCCAGCTGCTCGATCGGGTAGCCGCGGTAGCGCAGCACGCCCGCCTCGCCGTCGATGAAGGTGATGGCCGATTTGCAGGCCGCGGTCGAACCGAAGCCGATGTCGAAGGTGGTGTCGCCGGTCTGCGCCAGCAACTTGCCAATGTCGTAGCCGTTGTTCCCAGCCGTCGCCTCCACGAAGGGAAGGTCGGCCTTGACGTCGCCGTGGGCAAAGGTGGCGTTCCCCATAGGTGGTCTCCTTTGAAGCGGTGAGGGATGCGGACAAGCCCCACTTTACCATTCCTTTTGGGACCTAATTCCCATATCGCGGCCTTGAAGCGCAGAAACGCTCTAGGACCTTTGCCCGATGCCGTCTGGTCGCCGCCCAGCACCGCCAACCGTCAGGCCCGCATCAGGCCCAGATGCTCCACGAAGGGCTCGAAGTCGCGATCGGTGAACAACAAAGCCAGGCCCTCGGTGATGCAATAGGAGGCGATCACCACGTCGGCGGTCTTCCGCACGGTCACGCCGCGACGGCGCAACGACCGGTAATGCTGCGCGGCCGTCACCGCGCGCTCCGGCCCGAGCATGCCGACCATCGGCAGCGCCGTCATGGCCTCGCGGACCAGCGCGAACTCGGCGTCGCTCCGGATGCCGCGCAGAACCTCTGTCATGATCAAGTCCCCCACGACCACGGTCCCGTCCGCGATCGCGCTTGCCAGCCGTCGCACCTGGCGCCCGTCCGTCCCGGCCAGGTAGTCGATCCAGGCCGAGGAATCGGCCAAAATGACCGGCGTCGGCTGCGCTGGAGGGGCGCCGGGAGCCGGGTCGCTGGTGTGGAAGTTCACCACGGCTCGTGGTCGTCCTCGATGTCCGCCGCGCGGACCTCGAAGCCGGGCCAAAACTCGACCCGGCCGCGCAACTCCTGGATCGAGACCCGGGAGCGCTGCCGGATCAACTCCCGCAGCCCCAAGTTCACCGTTTCACGCTTGGTCGCGGTCCCGGCCGCGGCCATGGCCCCAGCCATCAGGTCGTCGTCAATGTCGATATTGGTGCGCATCGCCCCTCCGATGTGTATCTTGGAACCAACTCTACACCTGGCCCCCGGCCGCCAAGAGGCGCCGGGCCTCCCGCACATGGCGCCAGGCGCCGCGTGCGCACCTGGCGCCTGGCGCCGTGGCTGAGCTTCACTCAAATTTCGCGGCCGGTGCGCGGCCGGTTGGCGGGAAAGCCGTTCGGCCAGACGCCCGATGCCGTCTTCGAGCACCGGCAGGTCGTGGTCGACAGTCTCGGCGATGGTGTCCGCGTCCACGACCTCGTATCCGCGGACAACCACGTTGCGGGTGGCCCATATCTCCCGCCACCGCCCGCCGGTCGCCTCCGCGCGCAAGCCTTCAGGCAGTCGGGACAACGCCTCGATGGCAGCCACCAGTCGCATCAGCACCGCATCGCCAACAGCCGCGTCCAGAAGACCGCCGCGTCGCAGATGGGCGCGCAGGGCGCTCAAATGCTCCGCGCCTCCACCAGGTTATCCCGCGGTTCCTTCCTCACAACGCCGCCGCGTCCGCCGCCGCCTTGGCGGCCACCACCGGCCGCAAGTCCGGCTCGAAGACCACGTCGACCGGCTCCCCGAGCAGATCGCTCAGATCGATCCCCAGCCGCATCAGGCGGAACAGGCTGCGCGACCCGACCGGCGTCACCATCAGATCGATGTCCGAGCCGGGTCCGTCCTCGCCCCGCGCCACCGACCCGAACACTTTGACATCGACGTATCCGGCCCGGCGCGCCACTTCCAGAACCTCGTCGCGCCGGGCGGCCAATCGCTCGCCCCTCGGACTGCGGGGAACAAACGAGGCGATCGGGACCGGCATATCTCAATCGTAATCGCCGTGCGACAGACCATCAAAGCGACCGACCGGTCGCTTTGGCGCCGGTCCCGGGACGTCTCGAGGGGACGGTTCCCCGCTTGGCGGAGGAACCGTCCCCTCGTCTGGTCTCGGCGTGCTAGCGCTGGTGGCGCGGCTGGCGGCCTCAGCCGGTCTGGGCCAATTCGAATGGTTTGGCGGGCACCGGCCGCCAGGGCACGCCGACCGGATTCGGCCGGTGGGGGTTCGCCTGGTCGCCGGCCGGCCGGCCGGGGCCGTCCACTCGCGCCAGTTCCTCGGTCCGCCCGGCTTCGGCGTCCGCCGCGGCCAGCCCGGCCGCGACCGCCGGTGTGGCGGCGGTCCCATTTGCACGATGCCGTCTGGCCGCCTTTTCGTTCCGCCGGCCCCGCACCATGCTGGTCACCATGGCGTAGACGGCGTAGACGATCAGTCCGATGGCGACGCCGACCACCAGGATCGGCTTGCCGAACTCGTTGCCGTATTGGAGCACGTTGCCGACCCACGGCACGGTGTAGGCCACCTTGGCCCGGATCTGCTTCTCCATGATCGGCTCGTCCGGGGCGTTGTTGTTGTCGCCCTGCGTGATCATGGTGGTCTCGCCCGCGCCGTTGACGGCCCAGCCGATCACCCGGTGGGTCACCAACGTCGGGTCCTCGGGGTTGGGCATGAACGTGACCACGTCCCCCACCCGCACATCGTCAAATGATTCGACCGGGTAGACCACCGCCACATCGCCCGGGTTGATGGTCGGCCGCATCGAACCGGTCAGCACGGTCAGGGCTTTGCCGCCGTGCAAGGCCGGGATCACCGCCAGCGGGACTGCCAGGCCCAGCAGGGCCAGCACCACCAGGGTGGTGAACCAGGACACGACCCGCCGCCAGACCGCCCGGGGCGGCTTGGCCTGCCTTGCGGCCGGCTCGGCCATCGCCTCATCCGTCCGGCCGGGGAACGCTGGTAAGACTGCGGTGTTGGTTGTCATGACGATTCCTTTCGGTCTGCTTGCGGACTGTTATGCGACCGGGCCGCCGCCAGGCGCCTCGCGCCCGGCAGCGGCCCCCAGGTTGTCGCCTCCTTGAGGTCTCAGCCTGAGATCGCCACCTGTTCGACGGTGAACGTGTAGGCGCTCATGTCCAGAGCGTCCAGTGAGCCGCCGGTGCTCTGACGGTCAGTCTCGCCAGTGGAGTCTTTGAACGTCGCAACGATCTCGAGGGGAATCGTCTTGCCCGCCACCTGGTTCGTCGCGATCTGGGTCCGGCCAGGCGCAACGTTGACCGGGATGCCGCTGGTCGTGACAGTGATGTCCCAGTCCTCGTCGTCGATTCCGTCGTCAAACTCCACAAACACGTTGTACTTCATGTTGTCGCCAACGGCCGTGACAACGACCGATGTGTCGATCTCCACCGTGGAACCAGGAACCGCCCGGAAGGCCCTGAGATCGTCAATCCTGGCGACGTTGCTCTCGCCTGAGTTCGTCGTCTCATTTCCGGCCACGTTCAGGTCGTAGGCGACCGGCGCGCCAACGGCGACCTTCAGTTCGCCGTGGTTGACGTATTCCTCCGGCAGGCTGACGCTGTGCTGCCACAGCGCGAAGGTCGAGCCGCCCAGCAGCAGGGCCACACCGGCGGCGCCGGCCACCAGGCCCTTGAAGCGCCGCGAACGCCGCTGGCCCTCAGTTTGGGGATTGATTGTCATTGGGGTTTCCTTTCATTGTTGTGAATGCCCTTGCGAATATCTCCAACGCCGGCCGCAGGCGTCCTATTCCACTTTTCCAAGAAAATCCGGACGGATTTTTGAGGGCCTCTGCCAAGCGCCGCCGAATTCGCCCGGTTAAGCGCCAAGCCGGCGGCCGGGGTGCCTAGCGCCCGGCCGCCGACTTATCTGCCCCGGCAATTGCTTCAGCCCGCTCCTCGCCCTTCCGGCCCAGGTGGGGGCCGTTCGCGGGGAGCCTCGCGACTAAATGCCGCTCCGATTTCAGCTATCGCGGCTGGCAAATGCCCGGCGCCCATCTCCAACGCCCGCCGCAGGCGTTTTGTTCCAATTCCCGACCCATTTTCCAAGAAATCCCGAACCATCAGCCCGGGCCGGGTCACAGCGTTTGCTTAGCCGTCACATACAGGTATTTCAGGTAGGCCGAATCGCCGGCCCGCTCCTCGCCCGTCACGCCGTCGGCGGGGAAGGTGGCGATAATGACAACCTTGTACTCGGCCTGCCCGTCACTGGCCGCGAGGTCCTCGGCGACTGGTTGGTCCCTCCAAGTCACTCCGTCCTTGAGGTCGGTTTCAGACAGCTTCTGGCTCCCCAGCCAGGTCTGGACCGTGAAGACCCAACCGTCCAACCGGTTGGTGCCGGAGTCGGTGTTGCGCCTCAGCAACAGGTCGAATTTGAGATTGTCGCCCTCGGCCACGATGGCGATCGGCAGGTCAAGCTCGAGCCGGTCGCCGGGCGAGGCCTGGTAGTTGGTCAAGTCGATCAAGTCGCCTTTCTCCCCCGCCACCGTCGTCACCGCGCCGTTCTGGTGCAACCGGTAGGCCGTCGTCGCGCCCGTCGCCGTCACCTTCAAAGCGCCGTGCGTGATGCGCCCGAGCTCCGACAGGTCGAAACCGGACTGCCACAGCGCCAAGGTCACGCCCGAACCCATCATGACCGCCGCGGCGACCACCGCCACCATCACTTTGACCAGGCCCCTGGCGTTGTTCCCGGACCGGCCCGGCCGATCAGCGCGCATTTGTTGCTCTCCGTTCATAGTTGGACCGCCCACCTGCCGCCGGTGTTGGCCGGCCCGGGCCATCGCGCCCCGCCTCATGGGACGTACTCGAATTCGACGTCGAAGGTGAACCCGGTCTTGGGCTCGGCCGCCGTGTCCGGGTACTGATTGGCCCACCAGTAGTCCTCGGCCCTGGCCGTCGCGCCAGCGGCGCTCTTGCCCTCGGCGGTGGCCGTGTTCTCGAGCCGCAGCGGCCCGAACCGGGTGGCCAGGCAATACAACTGCGAATATGTCTTGGTCACGGCGTAGCCCGTGCCCGGCTCCCTGTCGGTGGGCATGCCGAGGTCGTAGCTGCTGTTGCCCTGACCGGGCAGGCGCCCCCAGTTCGCCTGGACCTCGGCGCTGGAGCAGTCCGACTCGTCGTCCACCGGGAACAAGACCAGGTTCTCCTGGTATGTCCCGGGCGCGAATTGACCCACCGGCTGGCCACTGTAAGTGAACCCGATCGTGCCGCTGACCTCACCGCGCAACTCGTACAGCTTGGTCCAATAGACGGTGCTGCCACCGGCGCTGGCCGACAGCGCGGCCACCTCGGCGGCATCGGCGGGGCCAAACGGGACGGTCAATTGCTGGTCGCCCTCGGCGACGGCATCGAACACCGCTTCTTGGCCGCTGGCCTCCTTGGTCAGCAACTGGACCTTCGCCGCCACCGTGGCGACCTCCGCGCCCGGCGCGGCGTGCGCCGACGACCACTTGGCGAGCGCTGGGTCGCCCGTCGCCAGGGACGCGAGAACGGCGGCCGCAACGGCCGCGGTGACGCCCAACCTGACTCGTCTTCTCATAGCTGCGCGACCTCCAAGACGTGGTCGCCGTAGAGGGCCGAGCCCTCGGCGAAGGCGTCGCACTGGGGCAACTGGTAGGTCTGGACCACCACCAGGCCGGTCGTTCCGGGCGTGATCGCCGCGCTAGTGGTGCTGCCGATGTCGCCGTCGGCCAACTTGGTCCGGCCCTGGTCCAGGACGGCGAACCTGTCGCCGCCGGCTGGCGACGCCTGGCCGCCATCCCAGCTGATCTTCAGCGCGGCCGTCAGGGTGTCGCCCTCGAAGCTGAGCGGGTAAGTGTCGGTCACTTCCAAGACGGCGCCCGTGCCGCATGGCGTCTTCAGTTCCGTCAGGCCGTCCAGCTTCGCGGCCGCAGGCAGGCTCGCGGCCGCCGGATCGTCCTTGTCGGCCGCTATCACCACGCCCTGCGCGTTCCGGAACTGCCAGGTGCGCTCCGGCGCCCCGAGCTTCAACTCGCCATGGTTGATCGGCCCGATCTCAAACTTGGCCTCCGACTGCCACAGGGCGTAGGTCAGCCCGAGCCCCCCCAGCAGGCCCGCCACCAGCGCGGCAACCAGGCCAACGGCCCAATGCTGCCACCCCCGGCGCCCCTGGCGCCCCTGGTGCCGACCCGCCTTTTTGCTCACGCAACTTCCAACACCAACCCCCCCGCCCCTATTCCCAACCCCGGCCCGCCTGCCCAAACCGCCGTGCTCCGGCCGGGCTCCGGCCCGGCCCCGGTCCGGCTCCGGCCGAGTTCGCCCAAGGCGCAGTGCCCAACCCCGCCGAGGACACGGCGGGCGGCCTGCGGCGCCGACCCCGACGTTTGTCGCGGGTCTCCGCGCCGAGCCCAACATTTGTGGCGGCTTTTCGCGCCGACCCCAACGTTTGTCGCGGCCGTCGGTGCCGACCACAACATTCCTTGCACCGGCCTTTCCGCGTTCTAGCTGGTCAGCGCGTCGCTGGCGGTTTCGAGGGAGCACGAAACGTTGGGGTCGACGCGGAAGCCCACAAGGTGGAAATTCCGACGGTCACGTAACACTTGCGCTGTTTTGCCGGTAACGCCGCATCCAACGGGACGGTGACAACCCCCGTCCCAAGCCTCAAGGCCCTGCCACACGGTCACGCGCCTCGCGGCAACCGGCGCCACGCTCCGGAGCCGCGTTACCCATAGTTCCCGGCTGGTTTTCCTACCACGTGATGGTCTCTGGGATTTGGAGTTTGAGCGCTTCGGCAGCCTGCTTCATTTTCTTGACGGGCTCTTGGATGATCGCGAGGCGGTC
>JAIROU010000345.1 GCA_031257375.1 Bifidobacteriaceae bacterium | reverse complement strand
TTGGGGACACACCTTGCCTCCATCCGCCGATGCCGTCGCCGCCGTCAGCGCCGCCACGCAGGCCGCGTTCCTCGCCCGATGCCGTCGCCCCGCCGCCAACCCAGGGGACGGTCCTTTCGTCTCGAATCGGCACCCCTGGCCGGGTCTGTCTTCAGGGCAGACCCCTTGTCCCGACCAAGGGAGTGTCCCTAGGTTCGATACGCAAGGACCGTCCCCGGGTTTACTCCGCTAATCCTGACCCGCTTCCCGCCCCCACCGCTAAACCCGGGGACGGACCTTTCGTCTCAAACTTGGGGACACACCTTGCCTCCATCCGCCGATGCCGTCGCCGCCGTCAGCGCTGGACCGCCCAGTTGGGAGACAATGGGCAGCATGAAACGCGCTGAATTAGCCCAAATGATCGACCACACGCTGCTCAAGCCCGAGGCGACCGAGGATCAAGTCAAAGCCCTGGCCGAACAGGCGCGAGAGCTAGGCGTCTGGTCGATTTGCGTCTCGCCGTCGATGATCCCGCTGCTCACCAATGGTCCCAGGACGCTGGTGAATAACCAGCGTCCGGCCGTGTTGACGAGGGGCAGCCGAAGGCTGACCAGCGGAAACGCGGAGGGCAAGCAGAGCTTCGAGCCTGGGAGGCCGGTTTTTGACCGGCCTCCCAGGCTGGCGGTGGTCTGCGGCTTCCCGTCGGGCGCCCACCATCCGGAGGTCAAGGCGGCCGAGGCCGCCCGCGCCCGCCGGGACGGCGCCGACGAACTCGACATGGTTGTCAACCTGCGCTGGTTGATGGAGGAAGACTGGGCCAGAGCGGCCCAGGACATCGAAGCCGTGCGCGCCGCCTTCCCCCGGCCGGGGGTGCTCAAGGTCATCCTCGAGACCGCCGCCCTGACCGACCGTCAGATTGTCCGCGCCAGCGAGGTCGCCGCCGCCGGCGGCGCCGATTTCGTCAAGACCTCGACCGGCTTCCACCCGGCGGGCGGGGCCACCACCCAGGCGGTCGCCTTGATGCTCCAGGCGGTCGGGCCGCAGGTCCAGGTCAAAGCCGCCGGCGGCATCCGCACCACCGACCAGGCGCTGGCCATGATCGACGCCGGCGCCACCCGCCTGGGCTTGTCGGCGACCGCCCAGATCCTCGCCGGCCTGCCCGAATAGCCGCGCCCGCCGCGCCCGCCGCCCGGAACGACCAAGCCCGCCGCCCAACCCGCCAGCGCCAACACCGTCACCAGCGCCAACACCGTCACCAGCGCCAAGAGCGCCGACAGAACAGGAGGATCTCATGCCCTCCCTCTCCAACGCCCTCAAATCCAAGGTCGAGGCCTGGATCGCGGCCGACCCGGACGCCGCCTCGCGTGACGAGCTGACAGGCCTGCTCCAGGCCGCCGAATCCGGCGACGAATCAGCCGCCGCCGATCTGGCCGACGCCTTCAAGGCCCCGCTCGCCTTCGGCACCGCCGGCCTGAGGGGCCGCCTCGGCCCCGGACCGGGTCGGATGAACCGGGCCGTGGTGATCCGAGCGGCCGCCGGCCTGATGGCCTACCTGCACGGCGTCATCGGACAACAGGGCCAACCCCCGCAACCTGGACAACCAGCCCAACCCGAACAATCAAAACAACCAAAACAACCAGAACAACCCCCCGCCAAACCCACCGGCGCCGAAATCCTGGCCAACCTGACCGACACCGCCATAAACCGCTTCGCCGTGCTGCGCCGGGCCAAGATCAAAGCCGCCAACCCCCCCAAAGTGGTGATCGGCTACGACGCCCGCCGCGGCTCGGCCGAATTCGCCCTCGACACCGCCGCCGTGGTGGTGGCGGCCGGGGGCCGAGCCCTGCTCTGGCAGCAGACCTGCCCCACCCCGTTGCTGGCCTACGCCGTCCGCCACCTGTCGGCCGACGCGGGCGTGATGGTGACGGCATCGCACAATCCGGCCCAGGACAACGGCTACAAGGTCTACCTGGGCGGGCGCGCCGCCGCCGGCCCCGCCCAAGGCGTCCAGATCGTCCCCCCGGCCGACTCCCAGATCGCCGCCCGCATCGCCGAGGCGCCCCCGGCCAACCAAATCAAGCGGGCGGCGCGCGGCTGGGAGACCATCGGCGCTGATCAGGAGCGCGAATACAGCCGCCAAGCGGTGGCCGGCGCGACCCCGGCCCCAGGCGCGGCCGACCTTCGGATAGTCCACACGGCCATGCACGGCGTCGGCGCCCGGATCGCCCTGCCGGCCTTCGAGCAGGCCGGCTTCACCGACGTCCACCAGGTGCCCGAACAGGCCCGGCCGGACCCCGACTTCCCGACCGTCGCCTTCCCCAACCCGGAGGAGCCCGGCGCCATCGACCTGGCCAAGGCCCTGGCCGAGCGCATCGCCGCCGACCTGGTGATCGCCCAGGACCCGGACGCCGACCGCTGCGCCGCCGCCGTTTTCGACCCGCACGGCCCGCGCGGCGGCCACTGGCGGATGCTGACCGGCGACGAGGTCGGCGCCCTTTTGGGGGAGGAGGTCGCCAAGGCGTGGCGCGACTCGCCGGAGTTGCCCGATGCCGCGCGGCCGACTCTCGCTTCGTCGGTCGTCTCGTCGCGGCTGATGTCCCGGATCGCCCGCGACCACCTGCTGGCTTACCAGCGGACTCTGACCGGGTTCAAGTGGATCGCGCGGGTGCCGGGGCTGGTCTTCGGCTACGAGGAGGCGATCGGCTACTGCGTCCGTCCGGACATGGTGCGCGACAAGGACGGCATCACCGCCGGCCTGGCCATCGCCCGCCTGGCGGCGCGGGCCAAACTGGGCCGCAAAACCTTAATTGACCTGCTGGACGATCTGGCCCGCCGCCACGGCCTGCACGCCACCGGCCAGGTGGCGCTGCGTTTCGAGGACGCTTCGCGCCTGGGCGAGGTCATGCGCGGGCTGCGCCGGGCCGCGCCCTCCGCCATCGGCGAGGTCCCGGTAGCCCGCACCGTCGACCTGGCGTCCGGCTGGGAGGGCCTGCCCGGGACCGACGCCCTGATCTTCTCCCTGGCGGACGGCTCGCGCGTGGTGGTCCGCCCGTCCGGCACCGAGCCCAAGATCAAGTGCTACCTGGAAGTGGTTGCCCCCGTCCCCCCGACCGCCGAGTTCGCCGCCGTCACCGCCATCCGCCGCCAAGCCGCCGACCACCTGGCCGCCCTGTCCCAGGCCACCCGCGCCCTGCTCCAACCCCCCCGCTGACCCTAAACCCGGGGACGGACCTTTCGTCTCAGACTTGGGGACACACCTTGCCCCCGCCCGATGCCGCCAGCCGCTAAACCCGGGGACGGACCTTTCGTCTCAGACTTGGGGACACACCTTGCCCCCGCCCGATGCCGCCAGCCGCCCCGCGCTGTCCCGCCCGCCCCAGCCCGGGCGGGTCCCGGCCGCCCGCCCGGCGCCCGGCCCGCGCCCGCCCGCCCGGTAGTGGGTGTGATTCGTGGGCGTGGCGTGTGAGTGTTTGTGTTGGTCAGGCCCTAGGCTGAATATGCATAGGATATTCAGTTGGGGAGGGGATCATGGCGAATGCCGGGAACCGATACGAGCA
>JAIROU010000342.1 GCA_031257375.1 Bifidobacteriaceae bacterium | reverse complement strand
CGGGCCGAGCCGGGGCGGATCAACGCCATTGTGGTCCTCTCGGACGGGGAGGACACCGACTCGGACGGGTCGATCGAGGGGCTGATCCAGAAGATCAACGCCGACTTCGCGGAGGGCGGCGACGAGGCCCCGGTGCGCGTGTTCCCGATCGCCTACGGCGGCGCGGCCGACCTCGACGCCCTCGAACGCCTGGCCCGCGCCTCCAACGGACAGGTTTTCGACGCCAGCGACGCCACCAAGATCGCGGACGTGCTGCGATCGGTCATGAACAACTTCTAAAGGGGGCGGGCAATGCGACCACCGACCATGATCAGCCGCCTGGTGGCGGCGCTGGCCTTGGCCGCCGCGGTGACGGCATCGGCGGCCGGACCCGCGGCACGGGCGGCGTTGGCGGCATCGGCGGCGTTGGGGACGCGGACGGGCGCCGCGACGGGGACGGCCGAGCAGGCTTTGTCCGATGCCGTGGACGACTTTGTGGCGCGGGCCGCCGGTTGTCTGGCGGCCAGCCAGGTTTGCCCGCTCGACGGGACGGTCCTGGAGGTCGACCAGGCCGTTCTGGCGGACGCCCTGCCGAACGGCATCGCCCTGGCCGTGGTGCCGGAATCGCGGCTGGAAACGGCCGTGGCGACGATGTCGGCCGGGCAGTTGGCCTCCCGCCTGGCCACCGGGGCCGGTTCGGCCGTGCTGGTGGTGGTGGACAAGGCGAACGGCCGGGACAGCTTCGGCCTGGCCGGGGGGGATCTGACAGACGACCAGATCAGTGACGTCCTTACGGTCCTGAACCAGTCCCAGGCCGCCAGCGGCGAGCAAGCGATCACCGCCTCGGCCGCAGAGCTGGCGGACATTTTCGCCCCGGGCGCCGCCGAGACGCCCGCGGCTGCCCACTCCGACTCCGACTCGCCGGTCAAGTCGTTCTTGAGGTTCACCGGCGTGGTCCTAGCGATCATCGTCGGCGGCGTCATCCTGCTGGTGGCGGGCCTGGTCTTGATCGTGGTCCTGATCCTCAGGCGGTCCAGCCCGAAGCGGCGGGGCCGCCACCCGGTCGACAAGAAGCTGTTCGACAAGTCCACCCACGCCGACGCGGTCGAGCGCTGGCTGTTGAAACTGCGCGAGTTGGCCGACCTCTACGCCGCCAAGCCGAGCCGCTACAAGGCCCTCGGCAGGCCGATCCACCTCCAGATCAACTCCGTCATCGGCGACGTCCAAGAGTTGTTCCGGCGCTTGCGGGCGCGCGGGTCGGCCCAGCAGACGCGCCTGGCCGAGGCCAAGTACAGCGACGTGCTGAAGAAGCTGGTGCTGGCCGTGGACCGGGACTACTACCAGGACATCATCGACAACCCGCGCCTGTGGTCCGGGGCCCCCGGCCGCGTCGACGCCATCGGACGCGCCCTGGCGGCCGTCCACGAGCAGGTCCTGGAGAACATCAAGCAAGTCAACGCCTCGAAAGACCTCGAGTTCCAGGTCGCCCTGGACTCGCTGCTGGAAAGCCAGCGGGCGGCCAAACTCTCGGACGTCTACGGCGACGGCCCGGACGGGCCGGACGTCGGCCGTTCGGCCGACCACGACCCAAACCAACCAGAAAGGCAGTGAACGGATATGACAACCCCCAGCATTGAGACGGACGAGGCCGAGGTCATCTCCGCCATTCCCGGCGTGGACCTGGACGCGCTGCTCGGCGCGGCCGAATCGGCCGCCCCCGCCACCGCCCTGGAGAAGGCGGTCGCCACGGTCCCGGCGGCGGACAAAGCCGTCGCCACCCCGGGCGAGGCCCGTTTCCAGTTCCGCTCGCTGCTCTCGCCCGACCAGTTGGCGGCCCTGAAGAAGGGCGCGCCAGCCCTGGCCGAGAAGATGACCACCGACCTGAACGCCATCATCGCCTTCGGCGGCCCGGTCCTGGAGCGCATGAACGGCGCCTCGGTCCAACTGCTCGAGCAGCAGCGGGACATCCAGCTGCCGGACGCCGAGCAGATCGTCAACGACCTGCTGCGCGAGATGGACGGCTTCGAGAAGCGCTTCCGCAACCGCGGCCTGGAAGAAAAGGTCGAAGGTGTCAAGAAGTGGTTCCGCGGCGCCAAGTACTCGATGAAGACCATGGTCCGGGAGTCCAAGCCGCTGGTCGACAAACTGGACATGGCCGAGGTCCGCCTCCAGGAGATGGAGACCAAGCTGGGCGACAACATCAGCCGGGGCCAGCTCTTGCACAAGCAAACCTTGGAGCACATGGATCAGGTGGTGGCGGTGCTGGCGGCGCTGGAGGAGATCTCCGACCACGTCCGGGCCGAGTTCGTCAAGGCCGACGAGTTGCTGAAGGCCTCCGAGGGCCAAGACGGCGCCGCCAGCGTCGACTGGCGGGGCCAGAAGATCACCGTCAACGAGTTGAGGGAGATCCACTCCAACCTGGCGACCGCCCTGTCCGAAGTCGAGAAGACCTGGCACGACTGGCGCCAGCAGTTCTTCATGGGCTTCGCCCACGCGCCGTCCACGCGGAACCTGGTCATCACCCAGTTCGCCATGCGGCGGCGCCTGCAAACCTTTAGGACCATGGGCATCCCCTCGGGGCGGCGCTCGCTGGCCCTGTGGCAGCAGGCCGTCCTGGCCCGCGAGGGCGCCGAGATGGGCAAGGCCGTCCAGGAGGGCGTCAACAAGCTGATCCAGCAGTCCTTCGAGCAGACTGCGGCGGCGGTGGGCCAGGTCGCCGAGGCCGCCCAGGCCCCGGTGGTGACCGAGGAGACGGTCTGGGCCGTGATCGACTCGGTCAAGAGCCAGTGCCAGGCGATCGTGGCGGCCGACGCGGCCGGGCGCCAACTGCGCGCCCGCAATCTGAAGGCCCTCGAGCAGGGCGAGGTCACGATCAAGGACGAGTTCGAGGAGTCCCGCCGCAAGATCGCCGTCCAAGCCATGACCGGCGCCCCGGCCGAGGCCCCCAAGGACAAGGACAAGGACAAGGACCAGGGCGAAGGCGGCGACGACCTGCTCTCGTCGATGGGCGTCAGCTAGCTGGCGGCGGGGCGGCCACCGCCTCGAGGTGCGCCACCAGGGTGCGCACGCCGTACCCGGTGGCGCCCGTGGGGGTGTAGCCGAACGGCTCGCCGGCGTTGAAGGCCGGGCCGGCGCAGTCGATGTGGGCCCAGGGCACGTCGCCGGCGAACTGGCGCAGGAACAGCCCGGCGCTGAGCATGCCCCCGGCCCGTTCCGACATGTTCACGTTGGCCAGGTCCGCGACCTCGGATTTGAGGATCTCCATCATCTCCGGCGGCAGCGGCATGGGCCAGGCGCCCTCGCCGACTTTGTCGGCCGCCGCCACCACCGCGTCGCGCAGGTCGTCGCTGCCCATGACCCCGGCCACGCGGTTGCCCAGGGCGGTGATCTGCGCCCCGGTCAGGGTGGCGATGTCGATGATCTGATCGGGCTTGGCCGCCCGGGCGGGGTGTGATTCGTGGGCGTGGCGTGTGAGTGTTTGTGTTGGTCAGGCCCTAGGCTGAATATGCATAGGATATTCAGTTGGGGAGGGGATCATGGCGAATGCCGGGAACCGATACGAGCA
>JAIROU010000291.1 GCA_031257375.1 Bifidobacteriaceae bacterium | reverse complement strand
GGCGTCGTCATAGCCCTGGCCGTGCCAGACTCCACCACCTTGGCGGTGGCGGCCGAGGCCGCCACCCTGGTCCTGGCCCAACTGATCACCACGCCGTTCCTGGCCGCGGTTGTGGCCCTGCTGTACATCGACGCCCGCGTCCGCTCCGAGGGCCTGGACCTGGCGTTGATGCGGGCGGTCGAGGAATAGGGCCGTGCCGGCCCTGCGCGCCCGGCTCCCGGCCGCCCCGCCCCTGGACCCCGATCCGGACCAGGCCCGCCAGTGGCTCCAGGACGAGTTGTCCAAGGACATTTACCACCGCCGGCCGTCCCTGCTAGATCAGGTCTGGCAGTGGTTCCAAGACCTGCTGACCGCCCGACCCGATGTCGGGTCGTTGCCGCCGTGGCAGGCGCTCGGGATCGGCCTGGCCGTTTTGGCGATCATCATCGTGGTGGCTTGGCGGGTGGCCGGGCCGCTGCGGCGCCGCGCCGCCATCCGCCAACCGGTCCCGGTGCTGGACGACGAGCCGCGCGAGGCCGGCCAGTTGCGCGCCGCCGCCCGCGAGCGCGCCGCCGCCGGGGACTGGCGCGCGGCCTGCCGGCTGGCCTTTCAGGCCCTGGCCCGGCGGCTGGAGGACCGCGCCATTCTGGACCACCAACCCGGCCGCACCGCCCGCGAACTGGCCCTGGACGGCGGGCGGCGCCTGCCCGCCCTGGACGCCGCCCTGGGCCGGGCGGCGGAGCAGTTCGACGCCATCGCCTACGGGGACGCCGACGGCGGCCCGGCCGTCTACCAGTTCCTGACCGACCTCGGCACTCAGGCCGAGGCCGCCAAACCGGTCCAACTGGCGGTCGCGCCGGAGATGGCGGTGGCCCGGTGAGCGACCCCTTCGCCCCGCCCGCGCCCGTCCGGCCGACGCCCGGCGGCCCGGCGCGCGCCAAACTGGCCGGGCGCGGCGGGGGCGGCCGGGCGGCATCGGGCACGGCCGGCCCCACTGACCCCTTCGCGACCTCGGCGGCGGGCGGCGGGGGCGGCCGGGCGGCATCGGGCGCCGTCGGTCTGAGCGACCCCTTCGCGGCCTCGGCGGGGGGCCGGGGTGGCCGGGCGGCATCGGGCACCGTCGGTCTGAAGGACCCGTTCGCGACCTCGGGCGGGGGCGGCCGGCGGGGGCGGGGGCGGGCCGTGATCGCCTGGTCCCTCGGGCTGGGACTGCCGCTGGCCCTGGCCCTGACCATGACCGCCCTGCTGTCGGTGCCGACCGACGCCACGCCGCTGAGCGTGGACAACCCCGGCCCGGACGGCGCCCGGGCGGTCGCCCAGGTGCTCGCCCGCCAGGGCGTGACGGTGGTCGCCGCCGCCGACACCGCCACCGCCGTCGCCCAGGCCAGCGGCGACACCACCCTGGTGATCGCCGGCCCCAGCCCGGTCAGCGGGCGCCAACTGGACTGGTACGCCCAGGCGGACTGCGACATCGTGCTCATCGACCCCGACCCCAAACTGCGCGACCACCTCGAGGCGGCCATCGTGGAGAACCGTCTGACGGTGGTGGAGGACCCGGACGTGTTCGCCAACGCCGGGATTGTCGAGGGCGACAACGCCGCCACCGCGCTGCGGACCCTGGGCGCCCACCGCCGGCTGGTCTGGAGCGTGGCCAGCTGGGAGGAGGACGACGCGGGCGGGGCGGGCGGCGTCTGGCAACTGCTGCCGCCGTGGGCCGGGCTGGTGGCCGTCCAACTGCTGATCGCGGCGGCCGGGGCGGCCGTGTGGCGGGGACGGCGGATGGGCCGCCTGGCGCCGGACGAGTTGCCGGTGAGCGTGCCGGCCTCGCAGATCACCACCGGCCTGGGGCAGCTCTACCGGCGCGGGCGGGCGCTCGGGCACGCCGGGGCGGCCCTGCGCGGCGGGACGGCCGCCCGGATCGGCGGCGGACTGGGGCTGGGACCGGCGACCGCGCCCGCTACGCTGGTGGCCCGGGTGGCGCGGGCGCTCGGCCGGGCCGAGCCACCGATCCGCGAATTGCTGTATGGGCCGCCGCCGCGCTCGGCTGCCGAGTTGACGGCTTTGGCGCGGGCCTTGGACGAACTAGAACAGGAGGTGGCGGGCCGATGAGCCAGCCGATCAATCCGCACGAGGCCTTGGCGCTGGTGCGCGGCGAGGTCGCCAAAGCCGTTGTGGGGCAGGAGGCGGCGGTCACCGGGCTGCTGATCGGCCTGCTGGCAGGCGGGCACGTGCTGCTCGAGGGGGTGCCCGGGGTGGCCAAGACGCTGCTGGTGCGCTCGCTGGCGGCGGCCCTCGACCTGGGCGCCAAGCGCATCCAGTTCACGCCGGACCTGATGCCCGGCGATGTCACCGGCTCGCTCATCTATGACTCGAGGACGGCCCGGTTCGAGTTCCGGCCCGGCCCGGTGTTCACCAATCTGCTGCTGGCGGACGAGATCAACCGCACCCCGCCCAAGACCCAGGCCTCGCTGCTGGAGGTGATGGAGGAGCGCCAGGTCTCGGTCGAGGGCGAGCCCAGGGCGCTGCCCAGCCCGTTCATGGTCATCGCCACCCAGAACCCGGTCGAGTACGAGGGCACCTACCCGCTGCCGGAGGCCCAGTTGGACCGGTTCTTGCTGAAGCTGACCCTGCCGCTGCCGCCGCGCCACCAAGAGGTCGAAGTGGTCGCCCGCCACGCCGCCGGGTTCGACCCCAGGGACTTGGGCCGGGCCGGGTTGAGGGCCGTGGCCGGGCCAGAAGCGCTGGCGGCCGCCCGCGCCGCCGCCGCCAGCGTCCGGGTCGACCCGGAAGTGCTCGGATACCTGGTCGACATCTGCCGCGCCACCCGTGATGCGCCGTCGGTCGCGCTGGGGGTTTCGCCGCGCGGCGCCACCGCTTTGATGGCGGCCGCACGGGCGTGGGCTTGGCTGTCCGGGCGGCCGTTTGTTACGCCCGATGACGTCAAAGCGCTGGCGCTGCCGGCCTTGCGCCACCGGATCCAGATGCGGATCGAGGCCGAGGCCGAGGGGACCGGCCCGGAGACGGTCTTGGGCTCGATCCTGGCGGCCGTCCCGGTCCCCCGCTGAGCGGCGCCGGATAGGGGCGCGGTTGGCATGGCCTTCAGTTGGCGGTTCCCGGCCGCTTTGGCTTTGGGCGTCGCGCCGCTGGTGCTGTCGCCTCGCGGCGCCACGGTTCTTGGCTGGACGGCCCTGGTGGTGTTGTTGGCGGCGGTGGACGTTTTTCTGGCGGCCAGTCCCCGGGCGCTGGTCTTGTCGAGGGACCGTTTGGGGGCGGTGCGCCTGACCGAGACGGCCGCGTCCGTTCTGACCATTGCCAACCCGACCCGGCGGACGGCGCGGCTGTCGGTCCGAGACGCTTGGACGGCATCGGCGGGGGCTGTGGCCGAGATCCGTCCTTTGTCGGTCCCGGCCGGCGAGGCGCGGCGCACCGCCGGACGGCTGCGGCCCCGGCGGCGGGGCGACTTCGCCGCCGACTTGGTGACCATCCGCAGCTTCGGCCCGCTGGGCCTGGCCGGGCGCCAGCGGTCGGTCGCCGTGCCGGGCCGTTTGCGGGTGCTGCCGGAGTTCCGGTCGCGCCGCCACCTGCCCTCGCGCCTGGTCCGCCTGCGCGAACTGGACGGGCGGACGGCCGCGCAGGTGCGCGGGCAGGGCACCGAGTTCGACTCGCTGCGCGAGTACGCCCTGGGCGACGACGTCCGGTCGATCGACTGGCGGGCCAGCGCGCGAGCCGAGCACGTCCAGGTCCGCACCTGGCGGCCGGAGCGCGACCGCCGGGTCCTGATCATGCTGGACACCTCGCGTTGGGCGGCCGGGCGGGTCGGGGACCAGACCCGGCTCGACGCCGGGATCGAGACCGCCCTGCTGCTGGGGGCTTTGGCCGGGGCGGCCGGGGACCGGGTCGAACTGCTGGCGGCTGATCGGGAGGTGCGGGCGCGGACGGGCGGGTCGGTTGGGGCGGGTTGGTCGGGTGGCGTGGCGTGGTCGGCCGGGTCGGCCGGGTCGGCCGGGTCGGTCGGGGCGGGCGTGCTGGCCAGCTTGGCCGACCAACTGGCCTTGGTCGAACCGGCCCTGGTCGAGGCGAACTGGACTCTCATTTCGGCTCAGCTGCGGGCGCGCGGCCGGGGCCGCGCCCTGGCGGTGCTGATCACCGGCACCGACCCGGCCTTGGTCGAGGTCGGCCTGGGTCCGGCCCTGGAGGCCTTGCTGCGCCGCCACGTCGTCATGGTGGCGGCGGTCCGCGACCCGGGGACGGCCTTGCTGCTGGCCGGACGCGCGAATTCGGACGCCGTCTTCGACGCCGCCGCCGCCGAGCGCCGGGGGCTGGCCGTGGCCGCCATGGAGAGCCGCCTCCGGGCAATGGGCGCCCATGTGGTGACGGCCCTGCCGGAGGCCCTGCCCCCGGCCGTGGCTGACGCTTATCTGGGCCTGAAGGCGGCGGGGCGGTTGTAGCGCGCGGCCCGGCTCCGAGGGCGGGCCGACCGTTCCGAGGCAGAACCGGCGACGCGGGTAGACAACCGCTGTGGGCGCGGGGCTTGCGTCTGCGCCCCCCCCATAGCCTTGGGTCGGCGGGCGCCAGTTACTCCGTGCCAATGACTCCGCGCCAGTCGCCCATCCCCCACCGGCACTTGAAGGGATTCAACATGTTCAACCCCGCTCAAGGTGAAGCCGCCGCCCTTCGACACCTGTCCAACCCAAATCTGGACCCGGCCGACCTGGCGATCATCGCGGGCGCGTTCGCGCGCTTGGCCCCGCACGTCGCGGTCCATCCGGCCCTTTACGAGGACCTTCGGCAGTGGCTGGCCGCGTTGGCACGACCGGATGTGGACGCGGCGCTGGCCGCGCCGCGCCGCGCCGCCGCCCACCCGCCCGCGCCCCCCAGGCGCCGCCCCATGGCGGGGCGCCGTCACACCCCGGCCAGCCGTTGGCCACCGCCCACAGCCGGGAGCCCCGGGCGCCCGGCTCCGCTCGGAAGCACCGAATTCTGCGGCTCGTGGAGTTGCTCGTCCTTATCCTGGTGTTGGCGCTGGCCGCCTCAATCGCGATTCCTCTGTTCTGGCAGGACCGGAAAGCGCTCGCCGCAGCCGTCCAGGGCGACCTCGCCTCGCTCGCCAATGACCTGCTCATCAGTTACTGGTCGGACCACTCCGACCCGCCGACCACGGTCAAAGTGAAAACTGACGGCCCTGACGGCCGCCCCTATGTGGCGATAGAGGCCGATGGTGACACCTACAACTCCATCACGCTCTCGCACGCCTTGAACCCGGACACCCTGCGGCTTGATTTCGGCGCCGACTACCGTGATTGGTGCGCCTCTGCCGCGCCGAAGGGCAGCGACCAGCGATGGCATGTCGTTCCCCCGCCAAACGCCAAGAAGGGCCACATCTATAGCGTCCGCCCGGAAGACGTCGAACCTGGCGACTGCGGCTGAGTCACTGAGGCGGACCGGCCACCGCCTCACGCGGCCGTTTCGGTTTCCGCGGCGGTGGCCGTGGGCGCCGCCGATGCCGCCCGCCTGGGCTCGGGTGTCGGGGTCCCGGCACCGGGATTCACCAGGTTCGTCTCCGCGGACTATTTCACTGTTGCGCCCTCCACGACCGGCTGGGCGATATGGCTCAAGGATCTGCCGCGCCTTCGCCCGCGGCCCGCTCGATTATCTCGACGGACAGCCCAGGCGCGCCCCGGTACAGGCCATCGCCGGTCAAGAGACGAACACCCAGAGCGATGGCGGTGGCGGCGATCCAGCAGTCGGCGGAGTGGTCCTTCGCCTGGATGCCGTGCCCGATCTGCCTGGCCTTATGCCACAGCACGGCGTATGAGACGGCGACGGTCTGGTCGATGGGATAGACCGGTGTGGCGTCCAGATTGGCCAAGATCGCGGCCTGGCGTTTGGCGCCCAAAGCCAGCGCGCCCTTTCGAATCTCGCCCGCGCTGATCATGGACAGAGCGAATCGCTGGCCCCGGAGCGCCTTGGCCGCCGCCGCCCTCTCGGGGAATGCCTCCTGGCGTGCAACCAGATCCAGGCGTCCGTATCCAGAATCGCAAACGGTAGTCCACTATGAGCCACGGATCGCTCCCAGAACGTGTGAGCGGGCGGTCGCGGCGTCCGGAGCGGGCGGCGAGACGCGGGACGGCGGGATGGCGGCGGCGTCGGCGGGCGCGGCCCGCCCGCGCCGGAAGGAGATGAAATCGCAGCCTCGATGGGCCCGGGGCTTGTTTTTGCCGTCGAGGCTGCGATTTGCTCTCCTTTTCGGGGGTTGGCCTCATCGAGGCTGCGATTCTATCTCGGGGCTGTTTCCGAAACCCCTGGTCAGGGCGGCTTCGGCGGGCGGGCGGGAGATAGGATCGCAGTCTCGACGAGCC
>JAIROU010000255.1 GCA_031257375.1 Bifidobacteriaceae bacterium | reverse complement strand
GACCGCGCACGGGCTGGACCGCGCGGCCCTGGCCCTGCGCCGGGCCGAGGCCGCCCAGGCCCACCCCGGGGCCATCGGCAGCGAGCCGCGGGTGGCGCTGCCGGGTCTCCCGGCGGCATCGGGCACCTCGACCGGGCAGCCGCAAGTCGGGCGGCAACTGCTGGCGACGCTGGACCAAGCCCAAAAGAAGGCCGACGCCCAAGGCGACTCGCACGTCTCGACCGAGCTGCTGCTGATCGCGCTGGCCTCCCTCGAGGGCGCGGCGGGCGAGATCCTGCGCCGCAACGGCGCCACCCCAGACGCCCTAAACGAAGCGTTGTCGCAGGTCAGAGGCGGGCAGAAGGTGACGACCGCGAACCCGGAGGGGACCTTCGACGCGCTCGGGCAGTACGGGCGGGACCTGACCGAGGCGGCGCGCGAGGGCCAACTCGACCCGGTGATCGGGCGCGACCAGGAGATCCGGCGGGTGGTGCAGGTGCTGTCCCGGCGGACCAAGAACAACCCGGTGCTGATCGGCGAGCCGGGCGTGGGCAAGACCGCCGTGGTCGAGGGCCTGGCCCAGCGGATCGTCAAGGGCGACGTGCCGGACGCGCTCAAGAACAAGCAGCTGATCGCGCTCGACCTGGGGGCGATGGTGGCCGGCGCCAAGTACCGGGGCGAGTTCGAGGAGCGGCTCAAGGCCGTGCTGGAGGAGATCAAGAACTCGGACGGCCAGGTCATCACCTTCATCGACGAGTTGCACACGGTGGTCGGGGCGGGCGCCGCCGAGGGCTCGATGGACGCCGGGAACATGCTCAAGCCGATGCTGGCGCGCGGCGAGTTGCGGATGGTCGGGGCCACCACCCTGGACGAGTACCGCGAGCGGATCGAGAAGGACCCGGCCCTGGAGCGCCGCTTCCAGCAGGTCTTCGTGGGCGAGCCGTCGGTCGAGGACACCATCGCCATCTTGCGCGGGATCGCGCCGCGCTACGAGGCGCACCACCATGTCACGATCGCGGACTCGGCGCTGGTCGCCGCCGCCACCTTGTCCGACCGCTACATCTCCGGGCGCCAACTGCCGGACAAGGCCATCGACCTGATGGACGAGGCCGCCTCGCGCCTGCGCATGGAACTGACCTCCAACCCGGTCGAGATCGACCAGCTCCAGCGGACCGTCTTCCGCCTCGAGATGGAGGAGCAGTACCTGCTCGACTCGGTCAAGGGCAAGGAGAAGAAACTTGACGAGTCGTCCCAGGAGCGGCTCGCCAAACTGCGCTCCGACTTGGCCGACCGCCGCGAGGAGCTGGGCGCCTTGACGGCCCGCTGGGAGCGCGAGAAGGCGGACCGCAACCAGGTCGGGGACCTGCGGGCGCGGCTGGACGAGTTGACCACCGCCGCCGAGCAGGCCGAGAACCGGGGCGACTTGGCCGAGGCGTCGCGCCTGCGCTTCGGGGAGATCCCGCCGGTGCGGGCGGCTTTGGCGAAGGCCGAGCAGACCGAGAACGCCGACGATGCCGCCGGGCCGGGTTCGGGTTCGGGGTCCGGTTCGGGGTCCGGGTCGGGCGCGGCGCCGGCGGCGCCGCTGGTGCCGGACAAGGTTGGGCCGGACGAGGTCGCCGAGGTCGTCTCGTCGTGGACCGGCATCCCGGCCGGGCGCCTGCTGGAGGGCGAGACGGAGAAACTGTTGCGGATGGAGCAGGTCATCGGCGAGCGGCTGATCGGCCAGGGCAAGGCCGTCACGGCCGTGTCCGATGCCGTCCGCCGCGCCCGCGCCGGGGTGTCAGACCCAGCCCGGCCGACCGGCTCGTTCTTGTTCCTCGGCCCGACCGGGGTCGGCAAGACCGAGTTGGCCAGGGCGCTGGCCGATTTCCTGTTCGATGACGAGCGCGCCATGGTCCGCATCGACATGTCCGAATACTCCGAGAAGCACTCGGTGGCGCGCCTGGTCGGCGCGCCGCCCGGCTATGTGGGCTACGAGGAGGGCGGCCAGCTGACCGAGGCGGTCCGCCGCCGGCCCTACTCGGTGGTGCTGCTGGACGAGGTCGAAAAGGCCCATCCGGAGGTCTTCGACATTCTGCTGCAAGTCTTGGACGACGGCCGGCTGACCGACGGCCAAGGCCGGACGGTCGATTTCAGGAACGTCATCTTGGTGCTGACGTCAAACCTGGGCTCGCAATACTTGGTCGACCTGACCGCCTCCCCGGACGAGCAGCGCGAGCGGGTCATGGCCGAGGTGCGGGCGGCCTTCAAGCCGGAGTTCTTGAACCGGCTGGACGACGTGCTCATCTTCGACACCCTGAGCCTGGAGGAGATCGGGCGGATCGTGGACCTGCAGATCGCCCTGTTGAACCGGCGCCTGGCCGGGCGGCGGCTGACCCTCGACGTGACCGCGGCCGCCCGCGACTGGCTGGCCCTGGAGGGCTACGACCCCGCCTTCGGCGCCCGGCCCCTGCGCCGGCTGATCCAGCGCGAGGTTGGAGACCAACTGGCCAAGTCCCTGCTGGCCGGTCAAGTCCACGACGGCGACACGGTCCTGGTCGACCGCCCCGCCGAACCCGCCCCTGGCGGCCCAGGCCTGACCCTGACCGCTGCCTGACTAAACGACTTGCGGGTCGGTCAACAGGAGGTGTATCTCGAGCCGCCCGCTGTCTCCCAAGTAGACGAAGTCCCCCAGCCCCAGGCCGATGGCGATGTTTCCGAGCATCCATTTCTGCTCGTCGCCGCAGTCGAGCTGGCCGGTCGTCAGCGGCCGGATCTGTTGGGCCAGGCCGAACTCGCGGACCGACGCGGCGGCCACGCAGCAGGCGGGCGGCAAGGAGTGGTTGGCCCAAGCCCACAGCCAGGACTCGTCCGCCGGATGGCGCGTGCCGAGCACCTGGAGGGGCGAGACGACATTTCCCTTGGAGCCCCGCCAGATGAACGAGCCCGCCGCCAGGTCCATCTCCCAGGTGCTGTCAAGGCCGAGCCCGGCCCCGTCCATCAGCTTGGTCAGGGTGGCGTTGCGCGTCTCCAGGCCCCGATCAGCCAGCGCGACGACCTCGGGATCGAATTCGGCGCGGAAATCGCGGTTGCGCATCGGCCAGCGGGCCGGCTGCTTGTGGGGCCGCTTGAACCAGGACGGGTCAGACATGGCGCCGAGTCTAATCCCGGGGACGGTCCGGGCGCTTCGACAGCGCCGCATTTCATGTAACGTTGGCCTGTGGGTTCCACCGTTGACAGGGTGCGCGAGCATCGGGTCGCTGGTGGCTGGCGTCGGCATCCCCACGAACAGGCCGTCCAACCCCCAGCGGTGGGCCATTATCTCGGCCGCGACCACAGCCGCCTCGGTTTTGCCTTCGCCCATCGGGGCTTCGACGATGACGAGCCCCGGCCCAGGCGTGTCGGTCACCGCGCGCTCGACAGCCTTCTGCGCCGGCCGGGCAATCCGGCCGAATCTCGCGCTCATCAGGTTCGCCGGGCGGCCAGCCGACAGGTCCCAGCCCCCTGGCGCCTTGAGTTGGTCCCAGGCCTGCGCCGCCCGCCCGCGCCACCTCAGCCGACGACCGCGCCCCAGGGCGGTCAGTGCGGCTGGGCGGCGCGCCAGCGGGCGGTCAGGCCCTCGGGGACTTCTTCGCGGGTCAGCGCGAAGACGCGGTGGTCGCGCCAGTGGCCGTTGACGTGCAGGTAGCGCGGCCGGAGGCCTTCTTCGCGGAAGCCGAGCTTCTCGACGACCCGCAGCGACGGCCCGTTCTCCGGGCGGATGGCGATCTCGAGGCGGTGCAGGCCGGCGCTGGTGACCGCGTGGTCAAAGGCGAGCGCGACGGCGGCGGGGACAATCCCGCGCCCGGCCGCGCCGCGGTCGATCCAGTAGCCGATCGCGCCGCTCTGGACCGCCCCGCGGGTGATTGAGCTGATGGTCACTTGGCCCACCATGGCGTCCTCGTATTCGATCACCCAGGGCATCAGCGTGCCCTCGCGGGCCTGGTTTGACAACTGGCGGACATAGGCGCCGAAGCTGGGCGGCGGCAGTTCGCCCGGCAGCGGGGAGGTCGCGTCCCACGGCGCCAGCCAGTCCCGGTTGGCCTCGCGCAACTCGGTCCAACGGCGCTTGTCGGAGCGCCGGATCGGGCGCAGGCGAACCGGTCCCTCGACCAAGGTGGCGGGCCAGGCGGGCGCCAGGTCGCAGTAGTCGTGGCTCATCGCGGACAGCGCCGGTCGGTGTCGGTCAGCTGCGGTCGGCGTCACCGGCCGGGCGATCCGGCGACGAACTCGGCCAGCCAGCTCGAGAACTCAGACCCCAGTTCGGGATGGTCGGCCGCCAGCCGGACGACAGCCTTGAGGTAGTCGAGCCGGTCGCCGGTGTCGTAACGCCGACCGGTGAAGAGCACGCCGTGCAACCCGCCGCCAGCGGCCGGGGCGATGTCGGCCAACCTGGCCAGCGCGTCGGTCAACTGGATCTCGCCGCCCCGCCCGGGCCCGGTGTCCTCCAGGACCGAGAACACCACCGGGTCGAGCACATACCGCCCGATGATCGCCAGGTCGGAGGGGGCCTCGGCGACGAGCGGCTTCTCCACCAAATGCGACAACCGGAAGACCGAGCCGGGCGCCAAACCCGGCACGGCGGCATCGTCCACCAGTTCGGCGGCCGCCGAGCCGTAGAGCGAAATCTGCTCCCGCGGCACCCGCATGAGCGCCACGACCGACCCCCCGAGCCGTTCGCGGACGGCGATCATGTTGGTCAACAGCGGGTCGCGGGCGTCGATCAGGTCGTCGCCCAGCAGCACCGCGAAGGGCTCGCGGCCGACGTGGGCCTTGGCGCAGAGCACGGCGTGGCCCAGCCCCCTGGGCGCCGACTGGCGGACGGCGTGGATGGTCGCCAACTCGGCCGAGGAGCGGATCGCCGCCAGGCGCTCGGGCTCGCCCTTGTCCTCCAGCACCGCCTCCAGGTCCCAGGCCCGGTCGAAGTGGTCGAGGATGGCGCCCTTGGTCTTGCCCGTGATCAGCAGCACGTCGCGCAACCCGGCCCGCGACGCCTCCCGGACCACGTATTCGATCGCCGGAACGTCCACCACTGGCAGCAATTCCTTCGGGATGGCCTTGGTGGCCGGCAAGAACCGCGTGCCCAGCCCGGCGGCGGGTACCACCGCCTTGGTGATAGTCATGGTCACGATTCTAACTTGCGTTTGCCGCTGACTAGGGTAAACGTGTGAGTGCTGAGGGTTTGGGGAAGGCCGGGTGGCGCCGGCGGGTGGTTTCCGAGCGGCGCGCCCGTCTCGGTTTGGACCGCTCTTCGGTGTCCGATGCCGTGCCGGTGGTTAGCGCCGATTTGGCCTCGGCGCCGGGCTGGGAGGCTTTCCTGCCGGGCTTGGGGGAGTTTGTCGCCGCCTTCGCGTCGATGGCCGACGAGCCGTCGACCGGCCGGTTGCTGGCCTGGCTGGCGGCCCGTGAAGTCCGCGTCCTGGTGCCCGCGCCGGGGCCTTCGCTGGGGGCTCTTCAATGGGCCGAGGTCGAGCCCGCCACCTGCGCCTTGCCGGCCGCGCGGCCGGGCCGGCCGCCGGAGCCGCCCGGACCCCGCCTG
>JAIROU010000220.1 GCA_031257375.1 Bifidobacteriaceae bacterium | reverse complement strand
CGGTCGGGATCGGCGCGGGCTTCGTCTCCTATGTGGTGATCAAGCTGGCCAAGGGCAAGGCCAAGGAGGTTCATCCGCTGATGTGGGTGGCCGGGGTCCTGTTTGTCATCTACTTCGCGCTGGAGCCGATCCGTGTTGTTTTCCGCTAGCCCCGGCCGCCGCCACGACCGGCAGGCAGGCAGGCAGGCCGGCCGGCAGCGGCTGACCAGCCCGCACACAGGTTGGCTAGCAAGTCGGCTAGCAAGTCGGCTAGCAGATTGGGAAGGTCATGAGCGGGACGTTCGCGTCATTCGCCGTTCGCAACTATCGCCTTTGGTTCATCGGAGCGCTGTTCGGCAACACCGGCACCTGGATGCAGCGGGTGGCCCAGGACTGGATAGTGCTGACCGTCTTCTCCGACGACAACGGCCTGGCGGTCGGCATAGTGACCGCCCTGCAATTCGGCCCCACGCTGGTCATCTCGCCGCTGGCCGGGCTGATGGCCGACCGGCTCAACCGCCGCCGGGTCTACATGATCACCCAGGCCGCCCAAGCGGCGCTGTCCTTCGCGCTCGGCGGGCTGCTCCTGGCCGGGCAGATGAGCCTGGCCGGCATTTACGTCTTCGCCGTCCTGGGCGGCCTGGTGGCCGGGTTCGAGGCGCCGTTCTTCCAGACCTTCGTGGGCCAATTGGTCGGCGCCCGGCTGCTGTCCAACGCGGTCGGCCTGAACTCGGCCAATTTCAACGTCGCCCGGATGGTCGGGCCGGCGGCGGCCGGGCTGGCCCTGGCGGTGTGGCCGGCCGGCTGGGTCTTCTTGGCCAACGGCCTCAGCTTCGTGGCCACGGTCGGCGCGGTCGCCATGATGCGCCCGGCCGAGTTCAAGCCGATGCCGTCCGCCCCCCGCGCCAAGGGCCAGCTCAGGGCCGGGCTGCGCTACGTCCGGCGCCGGTCCGACATCTTGGTCGTCTTCGCGGTCATCTCGGTGGTCTCCTGCTTCGGCTTGAACTCGCAGCTGACCATGGGCGTGATGGCGCGCGGCGTGTTCGACCGCCAGGCGGGCGAGTACGGCCTGCTGGGCTCGCTCCTGGCGGTCGGGGCGGTGGCGGGCTCGCTGCTGGCGGCCAGGCGCCGCCGCCCGCGCGTCCGCCTGGTGCTGGCCGCCACCATCGCCTTCGGCCTGGCCAGCGGCCTGTCCGCGATGGCCCCGACCTATTGGGCCTACGCCGCTTGCGGCGTCCTGGTCGGCGTCACCACGCTGACCTTGATCACGGCCGCCAACTCGACCTTGCAGCTGTCGGTGCCGCCGGAGATCCGCGGCCGCGTCATGTCGATCTACATGATGGTCTTCCTCGGCGCCACCCCGATCGGCTCGCCGCTGGTCGGCTGGATCGCGGACACCTGGGGGCCGCGCTGGTCGATCGGAGTCGGCTCGGTGACGGCCCTGGCGATCGGCCTGACCATGCTGATCTGGGCCAAGGCGCGCTGGAAGGTCGAGTTCAAACTCGACCACCTGCTGCCGCCGCACCTGCTGGTCGCCAACCCGGCCGCCGGCGAGCACCTGCCAGGCGCCGACCAGAATTCGCCCGATGCCGCCGGGTCCGCCGCCGCTCCCCCGCCCGGCCACACTCCCCCCGCCGACCAGCCGCCGCCCGATGCCGCCGGGCCGAGTCCCGAGCCGCCCGCCGCCGACCAAGACCGGCCCAATGCCGACCAAGCTGACGGCCAACTGCCCCAGATCCCCAGCCGGGACGGCACCGTTTCCAATGAGCTGGTCAACCGCCCGCGCGAGGAATTGGACATCTGATGCGAGGGCTGCTGGACGTCAACGCCCTGATCGCGCTGCTCGACCCAGACCACATCTTCAACGCCCAGGTCAAGACCGGGTGTCCCGATTGCCGTCAGCGCTGTCCGCACCGCCAGCGCGCCGCCGCCCAGGGAAGGGCCGACTGCGACGATGGAAAGTCCGCTCACTTTTCACCGCCGCAAAGTTGAGCGGACTTTCCGACGCGCCAACCTCGGCCAACACCGGCCGACCCGGCGGGGCGGGGCGGTGGGACGGTCGGTGCCAGGCACCGCCTGTCCCGACCCGCTGACCTGCGGTCGCGTTCTACGTTAGGGGCGCGGCGCGAGCGGTCTAGGGTTGTTCGGGTGGCCCGCATCTTCGCTGACATCGCGCCGCTGCGGCAGTCGGCCGACTACCGGCGGCTGTGGGCCGGACAGGCGTTGGCCAACATCGGCACCATGCTCACCGCCACGGCGGTCAGCCTCCAGGTCTACGACCTGACCGAGTCGTCGCTCGCGGTCGGGCTGCTGGGCGGCTTCGCCCTGGCGCCGGTGGTGGCGTTGGGGCTCTATGGCGGGGCGCTGGTGGACGCCCACGACCGGCGCAAAGTGGCGTTGGCGGCATCGTCGGTGATGTGGCTGGCGACCTTCGGGATCGTGGCCCAGGCCTACCTCGGGCTGGGCAACGTCTGGCTGCTGTACGCGCTGGTGGCGGCCCAATCGGGGGCGGCCTCGGTGTCCTCGCCGGCCCGCGGGGCGATCATCCCCCGGCTGGTCCCGTCGCACCAGCTGCCGGCCGCCAACGCGCTCAACACCATGACCTTCTCAATCGCCACCCTGTGCGGCCCGATGTTCGGGGCCGGGCTGGTGGCCGCGGTCGGCTACGGGCCGACCTACCTGATCGACGCGGTGGCGTTCACGGCCGCGCTCTACGCGCTTTTCCGACTGCCGCCGATGCCGCCGCTGCCGCCTCTCGGCGCCGGTGCCGCCCGGCGTGCGACCGGTTGGCGGTCGGTCCTGGAGGGGCTGCGCTTCCTGGCCGGGCGGCGCAACCTGCTGATGACGTTCCTGACCGACATGTGCGCCATGATCCTGGCTTTCCCCCGGGCGGCGCTGCCCGCCATCGCGGCCGTGATCCTCGGCGGGGGGAAGACCACCGTGGGCGTGCTCTCGGCCTGCCTG
>JAIROU010000064.1 GCA_031257375.1 Bifidobacteriaceae bacterium | reverse complement strand
AAGTCTGGGCCGGAACCGAATTCAAAGACGGCGAACCGGTCACCAAACCAAACCCCCAAACCACCGAAAACCAACCCGAATCCGACACCCCCATCCACAAGATTTGACAATTTCTCCTCTTATGTGGTGCAAGGCAAAGGGAACGCCCTGTCCCTCTGCTCGGCCCCGCACGGCGCCGGCCGGCTGCACTCGCGCGCCCAAGCTCGCAGAATGTTCACCCAAGATGATCTGCGTCAAGCGATGGGCGGTATCGAATACCGCGATGACGTAGCGTTCGTGGACGAGATCCCGGGCGCCTACAAACCCATCGACACAGTGATGCGCGACGCCGCCGACCTGGTGGACATTCGGCACAAGCTGCGGCAAATCGTCAACGTCAAAGGCGAATAGGTCTGGCGCCCGCCCGCCCCGGCTGAAGCTGGGGCGGGTGTGTGTTGCTCGAACGGGAGGCCCCAGCATCGCAAAGGCGGCTGGCGCCGCAAGACAGAAAATGATGAACACGACCAGAAGACGGCAGGGCGAAGCCCCGCCCCGCATGTTTGGAGGAAGTCAAGTCTCGCACCGACAAAGATGTCCCCGCCTGGGTCAAAGCCCGGCGCCAAGGCAGGCCCGCCGCGATTCAGAGCTGGCCGGCCTGCTGGCAGCACTGGTTCTGGACCATGGTGCCGGCCGGCGATCCAGTCTCGCTGGCCGATTTGCGCGACGCGCTGCGGCAGTGGGACGACGAGATGCGTCCCCGCGGCGGCGGCGTCGCCTGGCGCGAGACTCGCGAAGAAGCCCCGCTCACACTCCAATGGTGCGACGCCGACCCGGCGCACCGCGACGAGCGCCGACCGGTCGCCAGCCGGGGGATGCGGCTTTGGTCGAACATCTGGCCGCTGGCGGTCACGCCGGTGGCCGCGTTGGACGAGGTGTTCGCCGAGATGGTCGGGCGCGTCGGTGTCGCGCCGCTGCAAAAACTCTGCCCAAACTGCCGCCCTCAAATCAGCTACACCTGGGATCGCGCTTTGGATATCGATTTCGGCCAACGCCCCGCGACACGCAAGGTGACAGTGGTGTGGGTCGAACAGTTGCGGCCACCCGGCGCGAGGTTGGTCAAGGATGGCGGCGTCTATTCGCGCGCCAAGCCGCGCCCGTTGGCCATCCCCCACCGCGGCGGCGTCAAAGACGCGCTGCGCAAACTGGTGGCGACACCGGGAGCGCGAGACGACACCGCGCTTTGACCGACCGGGCCGAGCGAACTCGACCCCCCTGAAAGAGGGGCGGGGTTTGCGACGCCCTACACTCATGCCTAGCACAGGAAGGAAAACTCCACCATGAAACCATCTTTGAAGCTGTCCAAGCTGCCCGGCAAGCGGGTCCTCGTCATCGCCGCCGCCATCGTCGCCATCCTGGCCGGCGGCTTTACCGCCTACGAGTTGAACGAGACGACCGAGACGATCCGAACCGAGGCCGACGACCTGGGCCGGCAGATCGCCAACACCAAGGGCGAGTTGGGCGACCTGCTCGAAGTCTCCAACCAGGCGTTGGCGGACCACGAGGACAAAACGATCGACCCGGACACCTACACGGCGCTGGCCGAGGCTGTTCGCACCGCCGAGGCCGCCATGGCATTGGCCGCGCCCGAGCCGGCGGGCTCCGACTGGCTGCTCCAGGCCAGGGATCGGCGCGACCAGACGGTTGAGGTTTTGCGGGCAGTCCAAGACGCCTTGCTGGCTCTGCGGATAGCCGAGATCGAAGAATACAACTCGAACCAGGTGTGGCTGCTGGCCGAGATGAAGGCCAAGTTGGCCGAGGCGATCGAATCCGGCGAGAAAACCTACGCCGAATCCGAGGGACAGGTTGACGACGAGTCTTCGCGCGAGGCTTTGCGCAAAGTGCTCGACGACGCGATTGCCGCGCGCGACGAGCCGCTGCCCGACGTGCCCGGCGTCAACCTCCCCAGCGCGTCGCCGTCGCCATCGGCCACGCCATCATCGTCGCCATCTGCGGCTAGATAAGTTAGCGATTGCCATCGCCGACAGAGCATTCTTGAAGACTGGCGCAATCCGCGTCGACTGAAAGCGCCGACGCGCGGACACGGCAAGGAGAACACGATCATGGACGAGCGTTTTGGGCAACGCCTGGCGCGGCGCATCGACGCGCTAAACCCGCCGTTGACGCGCGAGATGTTCGCCGAGGCTGTCGAGTTGACGCCGGACGAGCTGTCGCGCGTCCTAAGCGGCCAGCGCGGCGTGTCTTCTTTGACGCTGCTGCGGATCGCCCAAGCGCTTGACGCCGACTGGCACGAGCTGCTGACCGGCGAGCCGGACCCGCGGCGCATGGTCCTCACCGTTTGCAAAGCCCACTAGGCGGGAAAGCTGGGCTAGCCGGTCCCGCCCAACCGCCAAAGCACTGAGTCCCGCCCCAGCGGCCCAAGGAGGCGATCATGCGCGCGAAACACGCGGCCAAACATCGAGGCGCGGCCAACCCGGCCTACGCCGCCGCCATGCAAGAATTGCGCCGGTCGAACGCCGCCGGGCCGCACCCGTTGAAGCGCCGCAAAGGCGCGCGCTCGGCCCGCCTGGCCGAGGCTCTGCGCGACCAGGACGCTAGGGAGAGGACGACCAGTGTTTGATCTTTTTGCCGACTTCTTGGCCGAGCAGAAGAAGCAAGGCTCAGTTCCAGACCGCCTTTGGGAGCGCTTCAAGCGCGAGACCAAAGACCACCGGCTGACCGTGGTTCACGACGACGGGCTCTACCGCCATTTGGTCATGGCCAAACCGGGCACGGGGATCTGGTCTTGGGAGATCGCCACCTGGCCGGGCGCCCTTTGCTCCCACGGCGACATCGTCGACGACAACGTGTTTACCCGGTTGCGCGACATGTTCGATTTTTTCGCGGTCAAACCAGACCGGTTCGACCGCGACGGCTCGCGCCGCGCCCCGAAGATCGACTTCGGCTATTGGGTGGAGAAAGCCCACCGAGCCGATGGCGGCCGCGTCTACGACAAGAACTGCTTCTTGCGCTGGGTCGGCCAAATTTTGCAAGATTGGGTCGACGCCAAATGGATAAGCCCAAACCAGGCCGATTGCATGTTCGCAGACGCCTCAGAACCTGTGCAAAACACCGACATCGAGGACGCGCTGGCGTGGCTGATCCACAACGAGTTGGATAGCGACATCTTGACGAGACACAATCTGACGCGGTTGTCCGACCGGTCGATTCTGACCTGCTTCGCCATCCACGAGACTATCCGTCGCTTCAAACTCAACCGCGCCGACCTCGCGCCCGCCGGCGCCGACGTTATCAACTTCTGACCATCCGGGTCTCTAGCTCAGTTGGTAGAGCA
>JAIROU010000008.1 GCA_031257375.1 Bifidobacteriaceae bacterium | reverse complement strand
TTCGAGGTCGAGGAGTTCTAGGAGCAGCCATGTCAACGCACACCCTCTCAGTCCTGGTCGAGAACAAGCCCGGCGTGCTGACCCGCGTGGCGGCGCTATTCGCCCGGCGCGGCTTCAACATCAACTCCCTGGCGGTCGGCCCGACCGAGCATCCGGAGATCTCCCGCATCACAGTGGTGGTCGATGTCGAGGACCTGCCCCTGGAGCAGGTCACCAAGCAGTTGAACAAACTCATCAACGTCCTCAAAGTGGTCCAGTTGGACGGCTCGGACGGGTCGGTCCAGCGCGACCTGCTACTGGTCAAGGTGGGCGCCGGCGCCACCAACCGGAGCCAGGTGACGCAAATCGCCGACCTCTTCCGGGCGCACATCGTGGACGTGGCGGTGGACACCCTGGTGATCGAGGCGACCGGCACCGACTCCAAGCTGACCGCCCTGCTGACGCTGCTGGAGCCGTTCGGCATCCGCGAACTGGTCAAATCCGGCACGGTCGGGATCGGCCGGGGCTCGAAGTCCATGACCGACCGGGCCAAAAGCGCTTGAACAACCAAACCCAAACCCAGCGAAGGGAAATCCGATGGCAGAACTGTTCTATGACGACGACGCCGACCTGTCGATCATCCAAAACCGCAAGGTCGGCATCATCGGCTACGGCTCGCAGGGCCACGCCCACGCCCTGAACCTGCGCGACTCGGGCGTGGACGTGCGGGTCGGCCTGGCCGAGGGCTCGAAGTCGCGGGCCAAGGCCGCCGATCAAGGGCTGGCGGTGGGCGCCCCGGCCGAGGTCGCCGCCTGGGCCGACGTGATCATGATGCTGGTGCCGGACCAGGTCGCCCGCCACGTCTACGCCGAGTCCGTCGAGCCCAATCTGGCCCCCGGCGACGCCCTGTTTTTCGCCCACGGCTTCAACATCCGCTTCGGCTACATCCAGGCCCCGGCCGGGGTCGACGTTGCCATGGTCGCCCCGAAAGGCCCGGGCCACCTGGTCCGGCGCGAGTTCGTGGACGGACGGGGCGTGCCGGTGCTGGTGGCGGTCGAGGTCGACGCCAGCGGCGGGGCCTGGCCGCTGGCCCTGGCCTACGCCAAGGCCCTGGGCGGCCTGCGCGCGGCCGGCATCAAGACCACCTACACCGAGGAGACCGAGACCGATCTGTTCGGCGAGCAATCGGTCCTCTGCGGCGGCGTCTCGCACCTGGTCGAGGCCGGTTTCGAGGTCCTCACCGAGGCCGGCTACCAGCCAGAGATCGCCTATTTCGAGGTCCTGCACGAACTCAAACTGATTGTCGATCTGATGTACGAGGGCGGGATCGCCAAACAGCGCTGGTCGGTCTCTGACACGGCCGAGTACGGCGACTACGTGTCCGGCCCCAGGGTGATCGACGCGGCCGTCAAACAGCACATGAAGGAGGTCCTGGCGGACATCGTCTCGGGCGCCTTCGCCGCCCGCTTCATCGCCGACCAGGACGCGGGCAGCCCTGAGTTCAAGGCCTTGCGCGCCAAGGAGGAGGCCCACCTGATCGAGGCCGTGGGCCGAGACCTGCGCAAACTGTTCGCCTGGGTGTCCACGCCGGACGCCGATTATGTCGAAGGGACCGCCGCCCGGTGAACCGCGAACTCGACTTGGCGGTCATCGCCGGGGATGGGATCGGCCCCGAGGTGGTGGCCCAGGGGCTGCGGGTGGCCGGCGCCGTTTTGGAGGCCGAGGGGGTCCGGGTGCGGCCCACCCGCTACGACTTGGGGGCCGCCCGGTGGCACCAGACCGGCGAAGTGTTGCCCGATGCCGAGTTGGCCAGTTTGGCGGGCCACCAAGCGATCCTGCTGGGCGCGGTGGGCGACCCGTCGGTGCCGTCCGGGGTGCTGGAGCGCGGGCTGTTGTTGAGAATCCGCTTCGCCTTCGACCAGTACATCAACCTGCGCCCGGCCAAGCTGTTCTCCGGGGTGGCCTCGCCGCTGGCGGCGCCGGGCAAGATCGATTTCCTGGTGGTGCGCGAGGGCACCGAGGGGGCCTACGTCGGCAACGGCGGGGCGGTCCGCCAGGGCACGCCGCACGAGATCGCCACCGAGGTCTCGGTCAACACCGCCCACGGCGTCGAGCGGACCGTCCGCTACGCCTTCGAGTTGGCGGCCGCCCGCCCGGCCCGCAAACTGACCCTGGTGCACAAGCACAACGTCCTGGTCAACGCCGGCCACCTGTGGCGGCGGGCGGCCGAGGCCATCGGCCGGGAGTTCCCCCAGGTGGCGCTGGACTACCTGCACGTCGACGCGGCCACCATTTTCATGGTGACCGACCCGGCCCGGTTCGACGTGATCGTGACCGACAACCTGTTCGGCGACATACTGACCGACTTGGCGGGCGCGGTGGTGGGCGGAATTGGGCTGGCGGCATCGGGCAACATAAACCCGACCGGCGCCTTCCCGTCGATGTTCGAGCCGGTCCACGGGTCGGCGCCGGACATCGCCGGCCAAGGCAAAGCCGACCCCACGGCCACCGTCTTGTCCGTCGCCCTGATGCTGCGCCATCTCGGCTTCGAGCGGGCGGCCGGCCGGGTCGAGCAGGCGGTCGAGGCCGACTTGGCCTTCAGCGGCGGCCAGCCCCGGTCCACCGCCCAGGTGGGAGACTCGTTGGTGACCTTAGTTCGATCAACC
>JAIROU010000422.1 GCA_031257375.1 Bifidobacteriaceae bacterium | reverse complement strand
AAAGCCGGCCCGGGCACGCCCGGGGCGCCGGTCTCGACGGCGAACTTGACCTCGGCGCCGGGAACGGGGTTGCCGTTGGCGTCCTCGGCCACCACCCAGGCCGAGTGGTGGGCCTTGCCGTCGGCCAGCACGGTCGAGCCCGTGACGTCGAAGCGCGAGGCGCCCGCGTCGGCCGCCAACGGGCTGAAGTCCAGGGCCAGCGGCGAGCCGGCGGTGACCGGCCCGGCGGCGACGGCGGCCGTCGCCCGCCAGCGTCCGGCCCGGGTGGAGGCGAAGGTGGTCGAGGCGGCGCCGTCGGCGTCGGTCTTGGCGGTTTTGGCGACCGGCGCCACCCCGGCGACGGGGGTCGAGCCGTCTGGGCCGACCAGTTGCATGGTCATGGTGACGTCGGTCCCGGCCACCGCCACCGGATTGTCGTACTGGTCGGCCAACTGGGCTTTGACGGTGTAGGCGGCGGTCCCGTCAGCCGGCAGCGGGCCGGCCTCGGCTTTCGACAGCCGCGAGTGGTCCAGCGCCACCGGCCCGGCCACGAACGCGACCTCGGCCGGCGAGCCGCCGGTGATGGCCTGGAAGGGGCCGGCGGGGCCGGCCGCGGCCTCGGCCGTGACGGCGTAGCTCCCGGCCCGGCGCGAGACCAGCCGCAACTCGGCCTGGCCGGCGGCGTCGACCGGGACCTCCAGGCTCGCGCCCGGGGCCGGGCTGGCGCCCGGCGGGACGGCGAACCGCACCACCGCGCCCGGGACCGGGTTGCGCTTGGCGTCCAAGACGGTGGCGGTCACGGCCTGGGTTTCGACGCCGTCGGCCCGCGCCGCCGAGGCCGGCCCGGCCAGCCGCGTGCGGGCCGGGTCGTGGCTGATCGGACCGGCCTCGAAGACCAGGCGCCGGTCGGCCGGGGGAATCCGGTCGGCCCCGATCTGGGCGTTGACGGTGTGCGTTCCGGCGACCTCGGAGGTCAGGTGGACCACCAGCCGCCCGCCGGCGTCGGTCCGGTGCGGGGCCGGCTCGGTGATCCGCACCTCCGGCGGCAGGGCGAAGGTCACGTCCGCCCCCGGCTTGTCCAGCCCGGCCGCGTCCTTGACTTGGACGGTGGCGGTGTAGGAGGCCTGGCCGTCCGCCCGGACCGGCCCGGCGGGGGTGACGTCCCAGGTCGACCGGGCGGCGTCGGCGGCGCCGGTGGCGAACACCAAGTCGGCCTCCCCGACCACGTCGGCCAGGCCGAGCACGGCCGTGATGTGGGTGGTGACCTCTTGGCCGGAGGCGACCGAGGCGGTCGCCAGGCCGTCCGGGCCGGTGGTGACGACGCACTGTTTGGCCGCGCACCCGGCGGTCGTGAAGTGGGCGGCGTCGGCGGCCGGGAGGTTGAAGGTGACTTTCGTCCCGGCCACCGGGTTGCCGAGGGCGTCGCGCGCCAGGACGGCGGCCGAATGCTGGTCGGAGTCGTTCGGGGCGACGGCGCCGGTCGAGGCCGTGAACGCGGAGTGGGCTGCGCTGGCCGGGCCGGCTTTGAACAGCGCCTCGCGAGTGGTCGCCGAATCGGGCACCTGGCCGGTCGGGACCTCGGCCCGGACCTGGTACAGCCCGGCCTCGGTGACGGTGAAATCGCTCCAGGTGGCGATCCCGCCGATGGTGTTGAGGGTCGGCCCGGCGGTCCAGGCGCCAGTCCCAGCCAGGCGGTAGGAGAAGGACACCGGGACGGCCTGCGCGTAGAGGTTCTTCGAGGAGTCGCGCAGCGTCACCTGGGCGGTGTGGTATTCGGTCGCGACCGTCTTGGCGGCCGGCGCGGTGGTGATGGCGAACGACGAGTCGGTCAGCGACAGGGCGGCGTTGACGAACACCGCGTCAGCCGGCGAGCCGTCGGTGATGGCCTGGCCCCCGACCGTGGCGGTGATCTCATAAGTCCCGGTCTTGGTCGATGTGAGAACCAGTTCGGCGGCGCCCTGGGCGGGGCCGGAGGCGGCCGTGTCGAGGCTGATCGCGGCCGGGCCGGTGATCGCGAGCAGGCCCGGCGGATGGGCGGTGACGTCGGCCGGGATGGTGAAGACCACCGTCCGGCCGCCGATGGGGTTCCCGTTGGCGTCCTTGACCTCGGCGCCGACCGTCTGGGTGGCCTGGCCGTCGGCCGCGGCCGGGGCCGACGGGGCGACCAGCCGCGAGGCGCCCGGCGCCAGCGACGGCGGCCCCGGCGCGAAGACCACCGGCACGGTCTTGACCGGGGTGGCGTCATCGGTCGCCAACTGGTCGTTGCCGATCCTGACCGTCACCTCCCAGGTCCCGGCCCTGAGCGTGGTCAGCGGGGCGGTGGCGAGACCTCGCCCGGCCACGCCGGTCACGACTGGCAGCCGGACCTGGGTGGCGCCGGGGATGGCGCGGGGAGTGAAATAGACCACCGCCCCAGCCCCGTTGAGGGGGGCATGGTTGGCGTCCGCCAGCCCGACGGTCACCTGGTAGCCGTCGCGGTCGTTCGCCAGCGGCGGGTCGGCGCTGTTCCCGGCGGCCGGTTTGACGTTGAACCAGGACGTGGCCGGGTCGGCCGGGACGCCCTGGAAGTGGACCAACTGGGCGCCGGACTGGGTGGGCGCGGCGATCCCGCGGACCGGGAAGTCGCCCGGCCAGATGGAGTGGATTTCGGCCGAGACCAAGCCGTCCGGGCCGGAGTTCTCGGTGATGGACTTGGCGCCGTTCACGGCGTCGCCGATCAGCGGCCCCTGGTCGCCGGCGTAATCCAGGCGCAGTTCCAGCGGGACGCCCGGGACCGGGTTGCCGTACTGGTCTTGGGCGCGCATCGAGGCGGAGGCGTGGGCCACGCCGTCGGCCAGTTTGCCGCTCGAGTCGACGGTGAACGAGCTGATGGTGGCCAGGCGGTCGAGCGGCCCGTGGACGAACCGGGCCGGGCGGGGCGACCCGGCGACATCGGCCGCCGAGCCCTCCACCCGGGCTGTCACCGCCCAAGTCGTCGCCACATTCGAGCCGAAGTCGAAACTGGCCTCGCCCTTGGCGTCCACTGGCACGGCCGCCGAGGCGCCGGTGACCTGGGCGCCGGTCAGGTCGGTGTGCTCCCAGCCGAACACCACCCGGGCGGACCCGGCCGGGACGGCGTTGCCCTGGGCGTCCCGGATCTGGACCAGGGCGGTGTGCTTCTCGG
>JAIROU010000382.1 GCA_031257375.1 Bifidobacteriaceae bacterium | reverse complement strand
CGGCGTCGGCCTGGTCCAGCTCGATGCCGGCAGCCCGGCCGGACCGAGCGGGCCGTCAGGGGCCGGTCATCAAGGCCACGAAGCGGTCGAACAGGTAGGCCGCGTCGTGGGGGCCGGCGGCCGCCTCCGGGTGGTATTGGACGGAGAAGGCGGGCCGGTCCAGCAACTCCAGGCCCTCGACCACCTGGTCGTTCAAATCGACGTGGGAGACCGCCACGCGGCCGAAGCGGCCGCCGCCGTAAGGCGCCAGGACGGGGCCGTCGGCGGGCACGTCGACGGCGAAGCCGTGGTTGTGGGCGGTGATCTCGACCTTGCCGGTGGACCGGTCCACGACCGGATGGTTGACCCCGCGATGGCCGAACCCGAGCTTGTAGGTCTCAAAGCCCAAGGCCCGGCCGAGCAATTGCGACCCGTAGCAGATGCCGAAGAAGGGGATCTCCGCCTCCAAGACGGCCCGCAGCAGGTCCAACTCCGCCCCGGCGGCGCCCGGGTCGCCGGGGCCGTTGGAGAAGAAGACCCCGTCCGGCCCCAGCGCCATCAACTCCAAGAAGCTGATCGACCGGGGCACCACCCAGACCCGCACGCCCCGCCGCGCCAGCAACTCAGGGGTCATGCCCTTGATGCCCAGATCGACCGCCACCACCGTGGCCACGGCCGGGACGCCGGGCGGCGGCTCGACCAGGTAGGCCGAATCGGTGGTGACGTCGCCGGCCAGGACTTGGCCCGTCATCGGCGGCGTGTCGCGGACCGCCGCGACCAGTTCCTCGTACGAGCGGCGGCGCCCGAACGGGTCAACGGCCGCCGCGCCGGAGAAGATCCCGGCCCGCATGGCGCCGCGTTCGCGCAGGTGAAGGGTGATGGCGCGGGTGTCGACTTGGCTGAGTCCGACTATCGACTGGGCGCGCAACTCATCTTCCAGCGACCGCTCGGAGCGCCAGTTCGAGGGCCGGGGCGACGGGTCGCGGACCACGTACCCGGCCACCCAGATGCGCCCGGACTCCGGGTCCTGGGAGTTGACGCCGGTGTTGCCGATGTGCGGCGCCGTCATGACGACGATCTGGCGGTGGTAGGACGGGTCGGTCAGCGTCTCCTGGTAGCCGGTCATGGCGGTGTTGAAGACGATCTCGCCGGTCGTGGCGCCCTCGGCCCCGAAGGGGCGCCCCTGGAAATGGCGCCCGTCCTCCAGCATCAGCAGGGCCAGTTTGTCCTCCACTCAGACCACCTCGCCTTCCAGCACCGTCGCCCGGCCGGCCCAGAAGGTGGCGACGGTCCGCCCGCGCAACTCCCAGCCCGCCACCGGGGTGTTGCCCGATGCCGTCTGCAGCCTTTCCGGCTCGACCGTCCAGCGGGCGGACGGGTCGAAGAGCGTCAGGTTGGCCGGCTCCCCGGCCGCCAGCGGTCGGCCTTGGTCCGCCACCCGGCCGATCAGGGCCGGCCGGGCGGACATCGCCGCCGCCACGTCCTGCCAGGTCATCCGGCCGGTCTCGACCATCAACTGATGGACTATGGGCAGGGCCGTCTCCAGGCCGGTCATGCCGAAGGCGGCGGCCGCCCACTCGCAGTCCTTGGCCTCGCGCGGATGGGGCGCGTGGTCGGTGCCGACCACGTCGAGCGTGCCGTCCGCCAGGGCCGCCCGAACCGCCTCGGCGTCATCGGACGACCTGAGCGGCGGGTTGACCTTGAAGACCGGGTTGTAGGTGCGGGCGCGCTCGTCGGTCAACAACAGGTGGTGCGGGGTGACCTCGGCGGTGACGTCGATCCGGCGGGCCTTGGCCCAGCGGATGATCTCGACCGACCCGGCGGTCGAGACGTGGCAGACGTGCAGGCGCGAGCCGACGTGCTCGGCCAGCAGCACATCGCGGGCGATGATCGACTCCTCGGCCACGGCCGGCCACCCGGCCAGCCCGACCTGGCTGGAGACCACCCCCTCGTGCATCTGGGCGCCCTCGGTCAGGCGCGGCTCCTGGGCGTGCTGGGCGACCACCGCCCCGAACCCCTTGACGTACTCCAAGGCCCGCCGCATCAGGACCGGGTCCCAAACGCACTGCCCGTCATCGGAAAACACCCTGACCTGCGCGGCCGAGCGGGCCATGGCCGCCAACTCGGCCAGGTGCAAGCCCTGCAACCCGACCGAGACGGCCCCGACCGGGCGCACGTCGACATAGCCGGCCGCCCGGCCCAACCGCCAAACCTGTTCGACCACCCCGGCCGTGTCCGCCACCGGGTTGGTGTTGGCCATGGCGTGAACGCAGGTGTACCCCCCGGCGGCGGCCGCCCGCGAGCCGGACAGCACCGTCTCCGCGTCCTCGCGCCCGGGCTCTCGCAAATGCGTGTGGATGTCGACCAGGCCGGGCAGCGCGACCAGGCCCTCGGCATCGACCACCGCCTCGCCTGGCCCGGCCGTCAGGGGGCCGCCGACCTCGGCCAAGGCCCCCCCGGCGATCCGGATGTCGGCCCGCCGGCCGGACGGCAGCGCGGCGCCCTTGATCAAATAGCTCATGCCCCTGGCTCCTTCGCGCCGGTCAACGTCAAATACAGGACCGCCATGCGCACGGCGACGCCGTTGGCGACCTGCTCCACGATCACCGACCGGGCGCCGTCGGCCGCCTCGGACGTGATCTCGAGGCCGCGGTTCATCGGCCCCGGGTGCATCACCAAGGCGTGCGGCGCCAAGGCCGCCAGCCGGGGTGCGTCCAGGCCGTACTCGCGGGCGTATTCCTGCGGGCTGGGGAAGAACCCGCCCCCGGCGCTGGACATGCGCTCGCGCTGGACCCGCAGCATCATCAAGGCGTCCGGCGGGGCTTCGGCCAAGGCGCGGTCGAGGTCGTGGAAAACCTCGGCCGGCCAGGCCTCGACCCCCACCGGCAGCAAGGTCGCCGGGGCGACCAGTGTGACTTTGGCGCCCAGGGCCGTGAACAGGTCCACCCCGGAGCGGGCCACCCGCGAGTGCAGCACGTCCCCGACTATCATCACCGCCAGCCCGGACAGGTCCTGCCCCGCCTGGCCGCCCTTGAGCCGGCGCCGGATAGTCATGGCGTCCAGCAGCGACTGGGTCGGGTGCTGGTGGGTGCCGTCCCCGGCATTGATGACCGAGGCATCCGTCCAGGTCGAATGGGCGATCTGGTAGGGCGCCCCGGAGGCCGGGTGGCGCACAACAATCCCGTCGGTGTGCATCGCGCCCAAGGTCAGGACGGTGTCTTTGAGCGACTCGCCCTTCGACACCGACGAGCCCTTGGGCGAGAAATTGATGACGTCAGCGCTCAGCCGCTTGGCCGCGGTCTCGAACGAGATGCGCGTCCTGGTCGAGTCCTCGAAGAACAAGTTGACGACCGTCTTGCCGCGCAGAGTCGGCAGCTTCTTGATCTCGCGGGCCTGGGTGGCGGCCATCTCCTCGGCCACGTCCAAGACGGCGACGGCCTGGTCGTGCCCCAAGTCTGCGGCGGACAGCAGGTGTTTCACCGCTCCGCCCCCTCGATCAGCACGCCGTCGCGGCCATCCGTCTCTTCAAGCAGCACGCGGACCCGCTCGGCGGCGGCCGTGGGCAGGTTCTTGCCGACGTAGTCGGCCCGGATCGGCAGTTCGCGATGCCCGCGGTCGACCAGCACGGCCAGGCGCACCGTCTTGGGGCGGCCGAGGTCCGCCAGCGCGTCCAGCGCCGCCCGGATGGTCCGCCCGGAGTAGAGCACGTCATCGACCAGCACCACCGTCGCGCCGTCGATCCCGCCGATGCCGCCGGCCGGCAGTTCCGTCCGCCCGACCGCCCGGGTGGGCGCCCGCGACAGGTCGTCGCGGTACATCGTCACGTCGAGCCGACCGAGCGCCTGGTCCCAGCCCGGCTCGACCCGCTTGATCGCCGCCGCCAGCCGGGTCGCCAACGGCACCCCCCGCGTCGGCACGCCCAACACCACCAGGCCTTCGGGCCCGTGGTTCTGCTCCAGGATCTCGTGGGCGATGCGCTGCACCGCCCGCCCGATGTCCGGCCCGTCCAACACCTCGGTCGCTGCCACCACCATCTCCTTTCCCGCCTCACCGGACGGGTCTTAAAGGTTCTTCGGCCCGGACCAGTCTAGTGTCCTTGGCTAGGCCACATGTCGTGTTTGACGCCGGTGTTGCGTGGGCGGGTCGGGCGGCTGGGTAGGGCAAAGCCCCGCGGTGCCTAACTGGCTGGGCCAGACAGAGGACTGTTGCCGCGGGGCGATGAACCTAAGATAGCAGGCGTGTCCCAACTGTCGCCCCAGCCGCTTGACGCGACTCAAGCGGAGCGGTGGTTGAGCGGCCCGCGGTATCGGCGGTACCTGGGTGTCGCTGGCGGGGATCACAGCCTGGCCTTGGAGGTTTACGTCTGGAATTCGCGGGTGGCGGCCGCCGGGGTGGTCGATGTGGGGCACCTTGAGATCGCGGTGCGCAACGCTTACGACCGGGAGTTGTCGCGGCTGTTCCCGAACTGGGCGGTTGACCCGCGGTCGGGGCTGTTCCGCGTCGAGCAGGGCGTGCCGCGCGCCCGCGCGCTCCAGCGCCGCCGGAACGAGGCGAGCCTGGCCCGGATCGCGGACGCCAGGCGGGGGCTGAGTTCCGCGCCGGCCCACCCGGCGGTGGTCGCGGCGTTGACGTTCGGGTTCTGGTCGAGCTTGACGGTCGGTGAGCGGACGGCGACGGTTTGGAACCCGATGCTGCGCCGGGCATTCCCCGCAGGCACGGCGCGGGCGCGGGCGCATGATTTGGTGTCGCGGGTGGTGAGGTTCCGCAACCGGCTGAGTCACAATGAGCCGGTGTTCTCCACCCGCACCGGGTTGGAGGACCGCCTGGCTGAGGTCAAGGAGTTGTTCGAGTTGATCAACCCGGACGTGTACGGCTATGTCGCCGCCCGCTCAACCTTGGGCGCGGCCATCGGGTCGTGTCCGGTGCCGGGGTTGACCAGCGCGACCGGTCTTGGCTGACGGGTCACAATCCCGGGCGCGTCCCATCGCCTGGGCAAACTGGGCTTTCGCGTCCGCCCAGTCCTCGGCGACGACGTGCAGGGTGTTGGTTTGGCGGCCTCTGGTCATCCCGACATACACGCCCGCCGCGCCCAACCCGTCAGACAAGACGGTGTGCGACTCGGCGACGGTGGCGCCTTGGACGCCATAAGCGGTCGCGGCGTGGGTCAGGTGCGCATGGTCGGCGACGTACCCGGCGGGCAACACTACAGTCCTGGGGCGCCGGCGGTCTCGCGGGCGCAGACGGCGTGGCGACGGCCAAGGTCAGCGCCGCCCGGCGTCGATCATCGCGTACATCGCATGGTCATCGATGTCGAAGTCCCCGGCGATCACCAAGCGGCCATCTTCTTGGACCAACCGCGCCGAGCGCCCTCCCGGCGTCACCTGCAAGCCCGCCCCGTAGGCCGAGACGTCAACCTTCGACCCAGGGCGCAGCCCGGGCGTGTCACCCGGCCCCATCGGATTCATCAATCTGGGGCGGCGCGACGGGGATGGCGGCCGCGAGGATGGTCAGGAGCGGTTCGGCCAGCGCACGGGTGCGCGCGTCGGGGATGGGGGCCTCGCGCACGGGCAGGCGAGAGTTGTAGCCGTCCGCGTCCAGTCCGATGTTCGGCCATTGACCGGCCCAGAAGTCGTCCAGCGGGCATTCTTCGAGCAATGACTCCAACTGATCTGTCGTGATTGTGAGCGGCAACAACGCCGTGGGCAAGGTTTGGTAGCGGTCGACCTTCGGCGTGTCCGCGTCGGCAAGCTGCGGATAGCCATGCTCCCTGGCGCACCTGATCCAGTCGTTCGTGGCCTCGGCCACGGACCCCTTATAGGCCAGTTCCGCAGCCGGGTCGCCAGTGTCCAACGCAGGCACGTAATCAATGGTCTCGGAGCACTCGCGGTACTGGGCCGTGTAGTCGGCGTCCCCGACCAAAAGGTAGCTGACGCCGTGCTTGTCCTTAGGCGGCCGTTCCCATTCTGGCTTGTACGCTTCCTCCAACTGATCAAGAACCGCCTGCTCGGCATCGACCTCTGCCTGCGTCAGGCCCGTGCCGCCGCCCCCGTGGCACATGCCGTCTTGCTCCTGGCACAACCGCCACGGCGCCCCGCCGTCAAAGTTCACCTCGCCCTGCCCGTCTTCCCACAACGCCAAGACCGCCGGAACGCCCTTGCCCCGCAGACACCTGACCATCTCCTCGGCCACCGCCGCCTGCGCGTTGAAACTGACCGCCGGAGTGCCGGAAACTGTCGCCAAAGACGCCACGTCGCCATCATCCGCCCGGCAAGACCCGACCGCCAGCAAGAGCACAACGCCAACCAACCAACACCGCGACCCGGCGAAACAGCGACACGGCTATCCAGGCTATGGCTGCAGACGGCTTAGTCGGCATATCCCCAACTCTAGGCGGCTCAGCCCCGGCCGCGCGCCCATACGGGCAAACCCAACCCACCGTTCAAGGGATAACCCCGCAAGCGAGGTTGGCCGGTTGGTCGGGGGTGTGAGTCGTTTGTGTGTCGTTGGGGGGTTTGGGCTGGTGGTGGCGTAGTCTGGTTACGGCTAGAATAACCAGACTCGTGGGGAGGACCACCGTGAACAGATTCGAGGGCATGGACGAGGGCCGGTTGGGTGAGGAGCGTGAGCGTTTGGCCGGGCTGATCGCCCGGGTCGGGCCGTTTAGGCGT
>JAIROU010000373.1 GCA_031257375.1 Bifidobacteriaceae bacterium | reverse complement strand
CGCGCGCAACCCCGGGCGGGCTCAAGCCCGGCGACCCGGGCTGGGACGACCCCCACCGCTGGCGGATCGAGATCAACCCCCACCACGGCTACCCCCAACTCATCCCGCCCGCACGCGTCGACCCCGCGCGCACCCCGATCCTGCACGCCCGCTTCCGCGTCAAGCCCCCCGGCCCGGGAAGGGCGCCCTGACCGGCGGGGCGAACCCGAAACGCGGCCAGAAAACGCCGGAAAACCTTTGCGGCCGGGCCCGGGCGACGGCCACCGGCAAACCCCTGGGACTCTGGCGGACAACCAGCGCGCCAGCTGCCCACGATCCGAAATCCCCGGTCCGACCGGCGCACCCTGCCTTTGACTCAGCACGGCAGCTAGAATCCCGGCTGGCGTGTCTGCGGGTGTTTACGACCTGGTGGTTCTCGGTGAAGGCGTGACGCTGACCCAGCTGGTCACCGTGACCGAAGCGAGCGATGAGCCTGGGGAAGAGCCGGACGACGGGCCTGGGGAAGGGCCTGGGGGAAAGCCTGGGGGAAAGCCTGGGGACGGGCCCAGAGATTTGCCCATCACCGGGGCATCAGGCCTGGGCGCGATGACGGTCTTCAGCCTGGCCATGGTGCTGGCTGGCGCGGTTTTGGTGGCGCGGCGCCGGTATCTGCTCGGCCAACGCTGAATCGGCATCCGAAAGGGGCCGGTCCTTCACGCGGAGAAGGGCCGGCCCTCTTTGGGGTCGGCCCGCGCTGATAAGCTTGCGCCACTTACCTCATCCGAAAGGCGCAGGCGCCATGGCCCATCCTCCACACCCAGCGAATCGCATTCCCGCCCATCGGACCCACTCGGCCCGTCCGGCCCAGGCGGCCCGGCCGCCCGGGCTTGGCGCTATCCCGCCGTTGGGGGCGCTGGGAGCGCTTGCGGCGGCGATCGTCCTGGCGGTCGGCTGGCCGCGGGCGGCCCAGGCGGCCGCGGACGGCCAAATCGACGTCATCGTGCGCGTGGTCGGCGCGTTGGGACCGGGCGGCGGCGCCCTGCCGCTGACCGGCGGGTCGGCGTGGCTGGCCGCGTGGGCGGTCGCGGCGGCGGCGGCCGGGGCGGCGCTGATCATCGCGCGGCGGACGGCGCGGACTGGGGCGCGGACCGGTGCCAGGGCGGTGGCGCTGACGGCCCTGGCGGTCGCCCTCGGCGGCGGCATAGGCGTGGCGACCCTGGGCGGCGGCGCGGCCCAGGCGGCGGGCGCCGAACCGGTGATCGTGGTCGACAAAGCCAAATCGCTGACCGGCTCGGCCGAAGTGGCGCTCGACCTGACGGCGCTCGGGTCGAAGGTGTTCAGGGTCGATGGCGCCGTCCCGGCGGTGGCCGGGATCGCGCTGGCCTACGACGGCGTCGCGCTCAGCCCGGCCAAAACGAAAATCGCGCGGGTGGAGGCGGCCGACGCCAACGGCATCGTGACCGGTCGGCTGACCGCCACCGTCGCTTCCGGCCTGGCGCCCGGCGACCACCGGCTGACCTTGACTTACGGCGGCACGGACGAGCGCGTCGTGATCAACTCGGTGGCCGCCGCCTTCGCGGACCGGAACTATGACGGCACCACCGAGATCGCGCCCGAGCCCGGCTCGATCGTCCTGGCCGGGGCGGCCGCGGCGGACCACGTCGAACTGGCCGCGCCCGAGTTCCGGACCGCGGGCAAGGACGTCGGCGCCCAGGCCGTGGTGCTGTCCGAGACCGGCGGTCTGACCGGGGCCGACGCCTGGCGGTACCGGCTGGCGCCAGCGCCGGCCTTCTCCGCCACCGTCGCCATCACCCCGAAACCGATCACTTTCAGGGGGCTGATCACGGCATCGAAGCTGGTCGGGGAGCCCGACCCGGCGACGGTCGAGGCGTCGGCGCTGCGCGTCCAGCACGCCAGCCACTTCATGGGCCTGGCCCCCGGCGAGGGCTTCTCCTTGGTGGCCGAGTGGGCCGAGGGCGTCGACTTCGGGACTGCGGCGGAGGTCGTGGTGCCCGAGCCGGTGAGCTATTCGAGCGGCCGCTTCCGGCTGGCCGAACCCGTTGGCGGGGCGCTGGCCAGCAACTATGTCCTGAGGACGCCGCACCTGTTCGGTGAAGTGGTCCAACCGATCGAGTTGGAGATCGTCACCACCGCCCCGGGCCAGGCCGTCTATCTGACCCACTACTGGACCAACGATTACCTGGTTGACTGGGGCGACGGCGGCCTCAAACTTCCCATGACCGGCGATGTCGGAGTGTCCGTCGGCCACACCTACGCCCAGCCGGGGACGTACACCGTCAGCCTGGTCTCAGGGCTGAACCAGCTCCAGCGCTGGACCTGGGACACTGACAACCCGGGTGTGGCGCCGCTGATCCTGAACACGACGACCGCCGACAGGGTTGATTTGACGGCCATGCCCGCCCTGCGAGCCTTCCTCGAGGACGAGTCGACCGCCCCGGGCGGGTTCTTCGCCTTCTTCAACTTTGAGGGTGCGCTCCAGTCGCTGCCGCCGGGGTCGTTCGACACTTCCGGCATCACCGAGACCGGCAAAGAGTTCTTCCAGGGCTTCAACGAACTGGGGAAGCTGACCGCGCTGCCGGAAGGATCTTTCCGCACGGACGCCCTCGAGGCCACCGGCATCGGCTGCTTCCGAGGCTTCAACAAGGGCGGCGCGCTGATAGCGCTGCCCGAGGGCTCCTTCGACACCAGCCACGTGGTCCTCCACCTGGAGGAGGCGGACGGCTTCTTCGAGGCCTTCAACCAGGACGGGGCGCTGGCCGACCTGCCCGCATCTTTCAAGTGGCCCCTCATCCCGGCCGACGTGAACGAGGCCTTCGAGAACGCCTTCAACAGCCCCTCAACGGCCCTTGATCGCAGCGCCACCGAATTGGTCGCCGGCCTGCCGACCCCGGACGACCCCAGAAACACATTCAGCTCCAACCAGCCGGGCTGGGCCGACCTGGACCCCAACTGGCAAGCGTCCTGAGCCGTCCCTCAGGTCCGCCCGCCCGCGGCCCCGCGCCGGGCCACACTTTCACCCGTCGTCCGGGCCCCGGCTTTTGGGGCCGGGGGAAGCGCCACCCGGGCCGACGCGGCGCGAGAGGCAAGACGGCGTCGCGCCCGGGTGGCTGGTATTCAAGGTGCTGCCGGTCGGGGGCAGTGGCCAGGGCCAGCGCCCCGTTCCGCCGACCGACCGCGCTGACGGGATGAAACTCGGCGCCGGCCAGCCCCCGATCCTGGCCAGCGCCGAGCGCCGCTCCGAAAACCTCCGGTCGGCCGACCGCGGACGACTTGGCCAGCCCGGCCGGGCCTTCGTGGTGCGGCGATCCTGAGGAGTCTGAACGGACCGCTCGGTCCGATCGCGATTCCATGAAGATCCGGTAGCTGTTATCACCCTACCTGGCCAGGGTGCTAATGGTGTCTTGACGGCGAGTGATTTTGGTCACAATGCGAAGGCGCGGTGGCGGGCGGGGCGCCGCCGGGCGGTGGTCGCCGGCTCGTCGTCGGCGGCATCGGGCGAGTTGCGGGCGGCGGCGGAACGCGGCTTCGGAACGTTGGGCTGGAACGTTGGGCTGGACCGCTGGGCCGGAACGGTGGACGGAGCGCGGCGCCCGGCGCCGGGTCGCGGGCCGGTGGTCGCGTTAGCCCTAAACTGGCTGAGTGACCAGCAGAAACACTCCGCATCGGCGCCCTTCGATGTTCGATGTAGCCAAAGCCGCTGGCGTTTCGCACCAAACCGTCTCGCGGGTGCTGAACAACAGCCCCGCGGTCAAGGATTCGACCCGGCGCAAGGTTCTCGACGCCATCGCCGCGAGCGGATACCGGCGCAATCTGGCCGCCCGCCAACTGGCCACCGACCGCAGCGGGATCATCGGCCTGATCGCCCCGAGGACCGAGCTTTATGGGCCGTCCCGGTCCCTGCTGGCGATCGAGGCGGCCGCCCGCGAATCCGGCTACTGGGTCTCGCTGGCGTCGTTGCCCGAGGCCACCGGCCAGGCCATGACCGCCGCGCTGGATCATTTTCTCGATCAGTCGGTCGATGCCGTGGCCGTCATCGCGCCCAACGCAGCGGTTCTGGAGGCCTTGGCCGCCGCCCGCGACGCCCCGCCGCTGGTGGCGGTGACCAGCGGCCCGGCCCCGCCGGGCATAGCGGTCGCGGACACGGACCAGGCGGCCGGCGCCCGCCTGGCGGTCGAGTACCTGATCGGCCTGGGCCGCCGCCGGATCGCCCACATCGCCGGGCCGGACGACTTCTTCCACGCTCGGACGCGCCGGGACACCTGGGCGGCCGCCCTGCTGGACCACGGACTCGGCGCGGAATTGGAGGCGGCGGGCGACTGGTCCGGCCAGTCGGGGCTGGTGGCCGCGAGCCGCTTGCTGGCGGCCGGCCGACCGGACGCGATCTTCGCCGGGAATGACTTGATGGCGATGGGGGCGATGGCGGCCCTGCGCCGGGCCGGGCTGCGGACGCCCCAGGATGTCGCCGTCATCGGCTTCGACAACGTTCCCGGCAGCGATGTCGCCGACCCGCCGCTGACCACGGTCGATCAGGACCACGAGACCCTCGGGCGGCGGGTGGTCGAACTGGTCGACCGGGCGCTTCGGGCCGGGACGGCTGGGTCGCCTGGGTCGCCTGGGTCGGCTGCCCCTGCCGGTCCTGGTGTTGAGGACGGCGCGGCCGGGCTGACGGGCGCGGCGGCATCGGCGGGGCAGGCGACCCAGGCGGGCGCGGCGGCATCGGCGGGACG